>DASZJK010000194.1:0-5417 GCA_035948155.1 Candidatus Dormiibacterota bacterium | reverse complement strand
GCCGTCGTTTCTCATCGACGGCCGCGGTCGCTTTCTCCCCGAGCACGATGTCTCCTGTGACAACTGTGCCGCGATGCGCGATTGCGCCTTCGACCGGTCTTTGCGTGTCTTCGACCCGAATACGTCCACTTGGCGTGGTGATGACGCCGGTGTCGCCAACCTGCCCACCCGACTCGCCATAGAAGGGCGTTTCATCGAGAAACACATCGATCTGATCGCCTTCTCCAGCGTTATCAACCGGTGACCCATCGCGGCGTATCCCAGCGATCGCCGTCTTGGTCGTCAATTCCTGGTAGCCCGTGAACCGTGATTTCGGCACGTCCTTTAGAGCTCCCAGCGTTGGCGCCGCGGCGCGGCGGGAGCGCTCGCGCTGCAGCGCCATCTCTGACTTGAAGCTTTCTTCGTCGATTTGCATGCCGCGCTCCGACGCGAGCTCCCGAGTGAGCTCCAGCGGAAAGCCGAACGTGTCGTGCAGCCGAAATGCATCCGCGCCCGAGACGGTCTTGCCACCGTGAGATGCCACCTTCTCGAACTGCTGCATGCCTTCCTCGAGCGTCCGCGCGAATCGTTCCGCCTCGGCGTCGATGGTGGTCGTGATGAACCCTTCCCTCTCGGGCAGCTCCAGGTAGTGGTCGCCGAACATCGCGACCGTTCGCTTCGCCCCATCCGAGAGCTTGGCGTTAAGGCCGATGTTGCGCGCGTGCAGAGCTGCGCGTCGGATCAGCCGGCGCAGCACGTAACCCCGGCCCTCGTTCGAAGGCACGACTCCGTCGGAGATGCAAAACGTGATGGCGCGGACGTGGTCCGCCACGATGCGCTCGGAGAGCGTCGTCGGTTTCGTGCTGTGCTCGCGCACAAAGTCGACGAGCGGCGACAGAACGTCGGATTCGAACACGTTGTTCTTGCCCTGGAGAATGAAGCTGATGCGCTCGAGCCCCATGCCGGTGTCGATCGCGGGCTTGGCGAGAGGTATGAGCGCTCTGTCCGCGATTCCGCGCTGAATCGATTCCGCGGTGGACGGCGGACCAGTGAGGTCGGCGCGCTGATCGTACTGCGGGAACACGAGGTTCCAGAACTCGGTGAATCGCGCGCAATGGTCGGGGTAGCAGTCGGGCTGACCGCATCCTGCTTCGCGGCCTTTATCCCACCAGATCTCCGAGTCGGGCCCGCACGGGCCGCGACCGAGTCCCCACCAGTTATCGCCAAGACGAGTCACGTGCTCGCCAGGAATCGCCGTCTTAGTCGTCCAGATCTCGAACGCCTGGTCATCGGATGGATGCACCGTTACCCGCAGGCGCTCGACCGGCATGCCGAATCCTTCCGTCACCAACTCCCACGCGAGTGGGATTGCGGTCTCTTTGAAGTAGTCGCCGGTCGGTGCAAAGTTGCCGAGCATCTCGAAGAACGTGTTGTGACGGTCGGTCTTCCCCACCTCTTCGATGTCGCCGGTGCGGAGACACTTCTGTGCCGATGCGAGCCGGGGCGCGGGCGGATGGCTCAAGCCCAGGTAGTAGGGCTGAAGCGGCTGCATTCCGGCGGAGATGAAGAGCGTGCTCGGGTCGCCGTGCGGCACAAGCGGCGCGCTTGGCAGGACCAGATGCTCCCGTCTCTCGAAATGCTCTAGAAAGCGTCGGCGGATCTCGTTCCCGGTCACGGGGGGTTAGTTGAGTTTAGGGGGCGAGCCTTTCGAGGCGCCAACCGCTCCGTTCCCTGGCGACGTAGCGCAGCCGGTCGTGCAGGCGGTCGTCGCGGTTTTCCCAGAACTCGATCCATCGTGGTTTGACCGAATAACCACCCCAGGAGCGCGGCAGCGGCACCTGGACGGGATGGGCCGCCGCAAGCTCGAGCACCTTCTTCTCGAGCACGTCCCGCGAGCGCACGACGCGGCTCTGCGGAGAGGCGAGCGCCGACAGCTGAGCGCCCCGCGGTCGCGTCCGGAAATAACCCGTCGAAGCCTCACGCGAGATCTTGTGAGCGATGCCGTAGACGCGCACCTGGTGACGCGTCAGCGGCCAGTAGAAGACGAGAGCCACGCGGCGGTCATGCCCGATGTCACGCCCCTTGCGGCTGTCGTAGTTGGTGTAGAAGAGGAATGTCCCGTTGTGCAGTCCCTTGAACAGGACCATGCGCGCGGACACGCCATCCTCACCGGCGGTCGCAAGCGTCATCGCGTCCGGCTGGATCGCACCGGCCGCCTCCGCCTCGCGAAACCATCTGGTGAAGAGCTCATACGGATCGCGCGGCGCCTCCTCCTCCAGCAGCGGCATCGCTATCGGGCCGTGGCGGATTTCCCGCGAGTGCCGGCGGTCGCGGGTTTCCCAGCGATTCCAATGCCGCGAGTGCCGGCAGTCGCGGGTTCAAGCCTGCGCATCAGCCCGCGCTCTCCTGAGGGACGTACTTGCGCAGCTGCTCGAGGGCGGCGCGCTGCAGCCGCGAGACGTGCATCTGGCTGATGCCCAGGCGCTTGGCGATCTCCGACTGCGACATCTGCTCGTAGAACCGCATCGCCATGATGGCCCGCTCGCGTGGAGTCAGGTGCTCCATCGCGCGCTCGAGCACGTCGCGCATCTCGACCCGGTCCAGCTCCGGATCCGCGCCACCGATCTGCTCGGCGACCGAGCGGCTCTCCTGGCCGTCGCTGCTCCCAATCGGCTGATCGAGCGATACCGGCACGACTGCAGGGCCCATCTCCATCGCTTCCGTCACGTCGTCTGGGGTAACGCCCAGCCGCTCCGCCAGCTCGGCGACGCTCGGCTCGCGGCCGAGCTCGTTTTTCATCTGCTCGTTGACGCGAAGCACTGATTGGTGCAGCTCCTGAAGGCGGCGAGGAAAGCGGATCGCGGTGCCTTTGTCGCGGAAGTAGCGTTTGATCTCGCCGGCGACAGTCAGCGTCGCGAATGTCGTGAACTCATATCCGAGGTCGGGGTCGAAGCGCTCGATCGCCTTGATCAGCCCCAGGTAACCGACCTGCGCGATGTCTTCGAGCGGCTCGCCGCGATTGGCGAACTTGCGCGCGAGGAAGTAGACGAAGTCGTGGTAGTTGTCGACGAGCTGAGCCCGGATGCGGTCGCGCTCGGCCGCGTCGGTCGTCTCCCTGTACCTGCGGTGCAGCGCCCGCAGCTCCTCGCGCGGAAGCCGCGCGGAACTGGCCACTACCTAATAGTGATTGTGTGGCGGAGGACGGATCAGCCGGCCAGGTGCTTGACCATCCGGAACCGCACATGTCCCGTGCGCGGCTCGATGACTGGTCGAAAGTCATCGACGAAACACCGGATCATCTCGTAGGCGAGTCGCTGAAGCTCTGGGTCGACGGTCGTGTCGTGCTTCGCCGGGGGCAGGGGTAGCGCCCCGGCCGTCGGCATCAGGTCGACGTCGACGACCAGTGCGCGGTTCGTCGCGAAGTACGTGAGCTTCAGGTCGGCGGGCGTGCCGAGGTCGTCGGCCGCCGAGATCGCGCTGTCGCACGCCTGCGTCAATGCGATCGCTAGCTCGTCCAGGTCCATGAGGCTCAGGCCGAGCTGGCCCCCCAGCGTCGTGGCGACGCGCTTGGCCACCGGGATGAAAGCCGGTGTCGCGGGGATCGTGAGCTCAGCGAGGTTGCGCTTGGCCATCGGTCGTCCGCCTATTCCTCCAGGCTCGTAGTAGCCGACTGCATGCGGCGCGAGGCCGCCGCCTCCAGCTCTTCGCGCTTGCGCTTCGCAGCCGCAACCCCGTCCTGGATCGCCTTGCCAACCGGGTGATTGGGGTCGGTCGCCATGTCACGCGCACGCTGCGCCGCCTGGCGCGCCCGCTGCACGGGCTCGCTGCCGCTCAGCTCGATCGTCTTGCTCCGCAGGCTGTCGATCTGGTCGCGGCCGGGGCCGGACGCGATGTAGGCGCCGACCGCCAGGCCGACCAGACCGCCGATGATGAACCAGCCGAAACCACCGCCGCCGTTTTCGTCAGACACCGCTAACCTCCTTTAACCGAGCGAACAAGGCTCTGTCCCGCCACCCTCACGCCGTGCACGGCGGAGCTGATGCCGCGACCGAACGCGGCAAGCCCACGACCCCCTGTGCGCAACCCGATGTTCACGCCCGACGTGATGTCGTTGACGTTCTCGATCGTCTGTCGCACCTCTGGCAGCGTCTCTTTCATCTCTTCATTGGTCGTGTCGAGCAGCTCATTCACTGCTCCAAGGGTCCCGCGCAGCCGGATCAACACCCCGGCCAGGGCGAGCGCAACGATCAGCGCAGCCACCCCGAACGCGATCCACATGAAGCTCTGGCTGTTCACCGACTGAATACCCCCATGCCCGGGCGGGCAAACACAGCAGCAATCTTAAGTGTGCGGGTTCGAGTTGCCGGGTTCGGCTTCTCGGGGTTGCGAGCTCGGTCGGGGAACGAAGCGGGCGAGGGGCTGGAGGAGCAGCGCGAAGATCAGCGCCGGCAGGAAGTTGGCCTCGCCCAGGCGCCAGGAAGGCAGACCCAGGAAGTCCCAGAGCTGGCCCAGGCCGAAGCCGATCGCGGTCATGACGAGGATCGGGACGTACGCGCGCCGGCGGTAGGGCAGGAACGCGTAGCAGAGCTGGGAGACGATCAGGATCAGGAGTACGGCCACGATGAGTCCTGGGGGGATGAGCTTCACCGGGGGCTTCCGACTACCGGATGGTCCGGACCATCCGGGCTTCTGGCCCTCGAAAACCACGGATTGTCGCGACTATCCGGGGATAGCGCTCCCTCCGAGTGACGGTCGTGGGTTGTCCTGAGCATGCTCAGGTGGGTCCCCTGCCTCGGCTCTCCAAGTCCCGTCAGTGCGGGCATTTGGTCGGCCTTGCGGACTCCGGGGTCCCTTTTGATCGAGTTACGGGCAACGCGCACATGCCCGCCACCCTTCGGGAGCGAGACCAATGCTACGACCCAGGCTTCTGGGGTGGCACCACCCTGACGTGAAGCTCGTCGAGCTGCGATTGGTCGACCTCCGAGGGCGCGCCGAGCATGAGGTCGGACATGGACTGTGTCTTCGGGAACGCGATGACATCGCGGATGTTGTCCGTCCCTCCGAGCATCATCACGATGCGATCGATGCCAGGTGCGATGCCGCCATGCGGCGGAACGCCGTACGTGAACGCCTCGAGCAGCGTGCCGAAACGCGCTCGGATCAGATCGAGCGGCATGCCGAGCAGTTGAAACACGCGCTCCTGCATCGTCGGGTCGTAGATGCGCAAGCTTCCGCCTCCGAGCTCGTAGCCGTTGCACACGATGTCGTACGCGTGGGCGCGGACGTCGTACGGACGCTCTTCGACAAACGACATGTCTTCCGCAAATGGCCGGGTGAACGGATGGTGCGCATACGTGAGGTGCCCCTGGTCGTCTTGCTCGAACAGGTACGTGGGATTGATCCACAGAAACTTCCACTCGCCCTCGCGAATCAGGTTG
>DASZJK010000193.1:0-3736 GCA_035948155.1 Candidatus Dormiibacterota bacterium | reverse complement strand
GAGGCACCACCGCCAGCTGAAGTACTGCGTCAGCACGCCGCCGAGCAGCATCCCGATGGCCGCGCCGCTGCCCGCGATCGAGCCGTACACGGCAAAGGCCGTGGCCCGTTCTTTCGGTTCCGTGAACGCAACCGCGAGCAGGGAGAGTGCTGTCGGCGCGAGAAGCGCCGCGAACGCTCCCTGCACCGCGCGCGCCGCGACCAGGATCGCGAAGCTGGGTGCGGCGCCTCCCGCGACGGACGCGAGGGCAAAGCCGCCGAGTCCGATGAGGAACGCGCGCTTGCGACCGAGGAGATCCGCGACCCGGCCGCCCAGCAACAACAGCCCCCCGAACGCCAGCGCGTAGGCCGTGACCACCCACTGCCTGTCCGCGTCGGACGCGCCGAGGGCCCGCTGAGCGGTCGGCAGGGCGATGCTGACGATGGTGGCGTCGAGCGCGATCATCAGCTGCGCGACGGCGATGAAGGCAAGCGCCAGCCACCGGCGCGAGTCCTGTCGTGGGGTCATCTCGAGCGCAGGCGCGGCGGTCATAACGCCACCGCCTCCCGGCGCGTCAACGCGCCGGCTGCCGCGCCCACGACCACGCCGACCAGGACCGCCGTCACCGAGACGACCAGCGACGGCTTCACGGTCATGATTAACGCGACCCCAAGCGCCATTCCGATTCGGGCGAGCCAGGACACCACGGCCGTGCGCCGGTCCATGCGACCGCGCATAACGCTGATCCCCGTGTACGCCCCGAGGCCTGCGATCAAGACGTAGGCCGCGATGCCGGTGACGATCCAGCCCGCCCACCCCCACTGGGCCGCCATCATGTAGAGCCCCGGCACCAGGATGACCAGCGCCGAGACGGGACCGAGCATCCGGTTGAGCTGCGCGTAGTCGAACCCAAAGCGCAGGCCGAGGCCCTCGATCGTCAGCAGCACGAAAACGAGAATCGCCCCGAGGATGTGCGCGAACAACGCGAACGAATAGAGATTCATCGTCCAGCCTCCTTAAGCCGCTATATGTCTTTAGTGACTTAAATAATATAGCAGACTAAGTTATTCCGCTACACTGGACCCGTGGCAGCCGAGCTGGGCCTGCGCCAGCGCAAGAAGCAGGAGACGCGACAGGCGATCTATGAGGCAGCCCGGCGCTTGTTTGCGTCCCGAGGCTTCGATCGCACCACCGTCGCGGAGGTGGCGCGCGAGGCCAACGTCTCCGAGGTCACCGTCTTCAACTACTTCCCCACCAAAGAAGATCTCTTCTACGCGGGAATGCACTTCTTCGAGGAGGAGCTCCTCGAGGCCGTGCGCCGGCGCAAGCCCGGCGAGTCAGCCCTCCGAGCGTTTCGGCGCAGGCTGCTCGACAGCGTCGAGGGCCTCCGGTCGAAGGAGAGGTTCGTCGCGATCAGGAGCGCCGCGGAGGCGTACGCGGCCAGCCCCTCGCTCGCCGCTCGCGAGCGTCAGATCGTCGACAGCTACACCACCGAGCTGGCCAGGCTCCTGGCCGGGGGGTCCGAGCCGGACGTTGAAGCAGTGGCGGTCGCCACCGCCCTCATGGGAGCGCACCGCGCCGTCGTCGACTACGTCCGGCGGCGTGTCCAGGCCGGGGCGCGCGGCGATCCGCTGGCCGACGAGGCCAGGACCCAGATCCGTAGAGCTTTTGGCCGGCTCGAGCGCGGCCTCGACTAGGGGCGGACCTTCAGCGCAGCCTTGAGGTCCGATACGCCGAAGTAAGCGGTCACCTTGCGGGCGCTGCCGGCCGAGCCCACGTAGACGAACGTGATGTTCACGCCGGCTTTGCCGAGCTTGGTCGAGAAGCGTCCCAGCGAGCCAGGCGTATTCGACAGGTCCACCGCCAGCACCTCGTCCTCGCTCGCCTTCCAGCCGTTCTGCGCGAGCACCTTCTTGGCGGCCGCGTTCTTGTCGACGACCAGCCAGATCATGCCCCCACCGCCCGTCGTGGCGGCGCAGATGCCCTCGATGTTCACCTTCTTCGCGCCCAGCGCCGATGCGACCTCGCCGAGCATCCCCGGCCGGTCTGGAACCGTCAGTGTCAGCTGCTTGGCCCTTGGCATCCCCTACCTCCTGCAATCCGTGGAGAAAAATTCGGGGTAAGTCTAAGTCCGCACTATTAAGAAGTCGCGAGGGCTTCGCGGCCCACGCGCACTCCGAGCACGATCAGCACCGACCCCAGCGCCACGTCGAGGGCGCGGCGCACCGCACCGCGCCGCAAAAACCCGCTCAGGCGCTCCACGGCGAACGCGTACGCGACCAGCCAGGCAAGCGTCAGCAGGCAGAAGTTGAGGCCGAGCGCCAGCAGGAGGACGAAGCTGGGATGAGGGCCTGCGAACGGCGGGAGCAGCCCGATGAAGAACGCGACCATCTTGGCGTTGGAGAGGTTGCTGAGAAACCCCTGCAGGAATGCGGTCCGTCGCAGCGGGGCCCCGCCGACGGCTTCGCCGCCGCTCCTCGACTTCGCGGGGACGATCAGCGCCCTGATGCCGAGGTAGATCAAGTACGCAGCGCCCGCGAGGCGGATGGCGAGGAAGAGCGGCGCCGACGCCATCAACACGACGGCAAGGCCGGCGCTGGTGGCGATCGTCCAGACCGCCTGCCCCGCCGCCACTCCTCCCGCAGTGGCCGCGCCGGTGGTGCGGTCGCCGACCAGCGTGTTGCGAATCGTCAGTGCCGTGTCCTGCCCAGGGGTGCAGATGACGAGAAGCGAGACTCCGAGGAACGCGAGGTACGAGCCCAGGCCCACTGGGCCAGAGCTTAGTTCCCCGAGTAAGGGCGCAGAGCTTCGGCGCGGCGCGTGCGGCGCAGGCGGTCGAGCGCCTGGCGCTCGAGCTGGCGCACGGTCTCGCGGCTCGTCCCGAGCCGGCGCGCCACCTCGTCGAGCGGGCGCTGGTGACCGTCGTTCAGGCCGAAGCGCAGCTGGATGACCCGGCGCATGCGAGCGTCGAGCGTGCGCAGGACCTCATCGAGCTGCTCCTTCATGTCCGCCTCCAGCGCGGCCGCCGCCGGCGACTCCGCCTGGACGTCCTCGATCAGGTGCCCGAGCTCAGTGTCGCCCTCCTCACCGATCGGCGTCTCGAGGGAGACTGTGTCGCGGGCGGTCTGGCGCAGCGCCTCGACCTCCAGCGGGGTCAGCGCGAGCTCCTCCCCGATCTCCTCGTCAGACGGCTGGCGCCCGAGGGAGTCACGGAGGCGGTCGGTGACGCGGACCAGCTTGTTCGTCTGGTCGCCGATGTGGATCGGAAGCCGGATCGTGCGGGACTGGTCGCCGATCGAGCGCAGCACGGCCTGGCGGATCCACCACGTGGCGTAGGTCGAGAACTTGAACCCGCGCCTGTAGTCGAACTTGGCCACGGCGCGCATCAGGCCCACGTTGCCCTCCTGGATAAGGTCCAGCAGCGGCATCCCGCGGCCCTGGTACTTCTTGGCGATGGAGACCACCAGGCGCAGGTTGGCCTCGGTCATCCTCTGGCGGGCAGCCTCGGAACCCGCCTCGATCTGCTTGGCGAGCTCGATCTCCTGCTCCTTGGTCAGCAGGGTGCCCCTCCCGATCTCGCGGAGGTAGGCGCCGAGGGCGTCGTCGGCGTCGGCCTGGGCGGGCTCGGCGGGGGTATGCGGGCGCTCCGCCTCGAGGTCGGACAGGACGTCCGCGATCTGAGGGGAGCTGTCGTCGGCTTCGTCAAGCCATGGTGAATCTGATGTCTGGAGTTGCATGCAGGTGTTAGTTACCGCGT
>DASZJK010000192.1:0-1968 GCA_035948155.1 Candidatus Dormiibacterota bacterium | reverse complement strand
GTGGACCGGGCTGACGTAGTAGCCCGCGTGGCCGCCGCCGTGCCGCCCGGCGTGGTGGATGGAGTAGATGCGCGGGTCGAACCCGAACGCGTCGCCGTAGGTTGCCTTGGAGTACTGCCAGGTCACATTGATGAACCGGGGTAGCCACCGGACCTCAGCCCGGCGCACGTCGGGGTCCAGGTAGATCGCGCAGTGCTCGTCGCTGTGGTAAAGCCGGAGCAACTGGCGGTGGTCGAACCAGTGCTCCTGCCAGGTGGCCGGCGGGGCAGCCAACTGACGTTCCGACTCTGCCTCCACCAGGTCCTCCCACCTCTCCCGGCACTGCCCGGCGGTTTCCGTTAAGCCCTCATCAACGCGATCGTATGGCCAGTGAGCAGTTCATGTTCGCTGGAGAGCCTGCGGGATCCCGAACCGGGCATCGGGCATCCCCTCAATGCCCTAGTCGATGAGCGCCTGTGTGCCGAGGACGACGGCGAGTGCGAGCCGTTCGGCGTCCTCGGTGCCGGGTTCGGCGGTGTAGACCGTGATCCGCAGGTCGTCGCCGGCGACGATGAGGGCGTCGCAGTCGAGTGCGATGAGTCCGACGTCGGGGTGGTCGATGATCTTGTGCCGGGACTGATCCTGGGGCGAGCCGACCTCGCCCGACTCCCACAGCTCGACGAAGCGCGGGCTGTGCGAGGTCAGCTCGGCGATCAGCCGCTTGAGCTCGCGGTCGGCGGGATAGCGGGCCGCGGTCATGCGCAGGTCGGCGACGAGCAGGGATTCGAAGCGGGCCTGCTCCTCGGGTGTGTGGACGGTGCGGTTGCCGGGGCCGACGAGGTTGCGCCAGACCCCGTTGCGCTCGATCCCGCGCCACGATGTGGTCTCGCCCATCAGCGCATCGTAAGGCTGATTGGCCACGATCAGGTTGCACGCGGCGTCGTGCACGGCGACCGGAGTGTGCGAGAGCCGGTCGAGCAGGCGCTGCACACTCGGCGTGATGCGCGTCGGGACGACATCGCGCCCCGGCGCGGCCTGGCCGGCGAGCCGGAAGAGCAGCTCCCGCTCGGCGTCCGACAGCCGCAGCGCCCGGGCGAGAGCCTCCACGACCTGCGACGACGGTGAGGTGGCCCGTCCCTGCTCCAGCCGGGTCAGGTAGTCCACCGAGATGCTGGCCAGCCCGGCGAGCTCCTCGCGGCGCAGCCCGACAGCGCGCCGGCGGCCACCGACCGGCACGCCCGCCGTCTCCGGGGCGGCGCGGTCGCGCCAGCGGCGTACGGCCTGGCCGAACTCCCACGACTCCACACATCCAGTCTGCGCGACTCGGCGCGCCTTGTGGTGGCCCTGGCAGTCCTACGACAACGGGACCACTTCCTGCAGGCGTGCGCACGACGCAGACTCCGAGCATGACAACCACGCTGATCACCGGGGCGAACAAGGGCCTCGGCAAGGAGACCGCCAGGCAGCTCGCCGCCGCCGGGCACACCGTATACGTCGGCGCCCGCGACCAGGCCCGTGGCCGTGAGGCAGCCGGCGAGGTGGGCGCTCGATTCGTTCAGCTCGACGTGACCGACGACGCCTCAGTCGCCGCCGCCTTCGCTCAGATCGAAGCCGACGGCGGGCTCGACGTTCTGGTCAACAACGCTGGCATCGGGATGCTCGCGCTCAACGGGCCGGATGCGCTGCGGGTGTTCGACACGAATGCCGTTGGCATCATCCGGGTCACCGAGGCGGCGCTCCCGCTCCTGCGGAGATCGGAGAGCCCTGTCGTCGTCAACGTCTCCAGCGCGCTCGGCTCGTTCTGGGCCAACCACGAGCCATCGCGGCCGGCCTCGCAGGTCTCGGCCATCGTTTACGGCGCGAGCAAGGCAGCCGTCTCGATGCTCACGGTCCAGTACGCGCGGGCCGTGCCGGAGGTGAAGTTCAACGCGGTCGAGCCCGGCTACACCGCGACCGAGCTCGGCGGGGCGAAGAACGAGCACGGCCGGC
>DASZJK010000191.1:0-4372 GCA_035948155.1 Candidatus Dormiibacterota bacterium | reverse complement strand
CTCTCCAGCGCGCCCTCGACGCTGTTGCGGTCGGCGTCGACCGCCTGCTGGAGCTCGCGGACCTTGAGCGGTCGGTTGGAGCTGAAGAGGATTGCCTCCAGCGCCGCCGACACGTCCGTCATGCCTGGGCCTCGCGAAGCTCGACATGGATTGGACCGAACCGCTCCTTCTGGCGTACACGCACCGCGGACCGCCGCACCAGCTCGAGCACCGCGACGAAGGTGATCACCGCTTCGAGCCTGTCTTCGGATTCGAGGATCAGCTCCACGAGCTCGATGGGCCCGTCGCGCAGGCGATCGGTGATCAGGTCGAGCTTCTCCTGAAGGGTCCAGTTGCGCCCGTGTACCACGACCGGTCGCGGCGGTATGCGGGCGAGCACGCTGTTGAAGGCGGCGACGAGGATGTCCACGTCGAGCGGTTGCTCCTGTCCACCCGCTTCGACGGGGCGTGCGGGAGGCGGAAAGGCGAACGACTCCTGCACGGCCCGCTCGAGGAGCTCGCCCGCGATCTCCTTGTACGCGCGGTACTCCTCGAGGCGCTGGCGCACCTCGTCCTCCCACCCGAGCAGCTCCGTCTCCTCGTCGCTCGGAGTCTCACCGGGAAGGAGTCGCATCGACTTCAGCAGCAGAAGGCGTGCGGCCATCCAGAGGAACTCGGCCATCTCCTGCGGATCGGGGATCTCCCGCGCTGCGATCTCGACGAGGTAGGCGTCCGTGACCTTCGCGAGCGAGACCTTGAAGATGTCGACCTCTTCGCGTTCGACCAATGCGAGCAGCAGCTCGAGAGGACCTTCGAAGACCGGCGTGCTGACTGACAGCTCGAGTGCGCCCTGCGCGCGCCCGGCGTCGCCCGGGGCCGGCGATTCCACGACGCGCAAGCCTATCAGCGCCGCGCCTCTTCGAGGAGCTCGTGGGCGCGGGCCACGGCCTTCGCCGTGACGGCGCCGCTCATCATCCGCGCGAGCTCGCTCGCCTTTTCCGCCGCGCTCGTGAGCTCGCGGACCTTGACGACGTTGCGTCCATCGGCGCCTGGAGATTTCTCGATCACCAGGTGATGGTCCGCGAACGATGCGATCTGTGCGAGGTGCGTCACGACGATCACCTGGCGGCGCGAGCCAAGCGCCTTGAGCCGAAGACCGACCTGGATCGCGGCTTCGCCTCCGATGCCGGCGTCGACCTCGTCGAAGACGAGCGTCGGCATGCTGTCGGCGTCGGCGCTGACGGTTTTGATCGCCAGCATCACGCGCGCGAGCTCGCCACCGGACGCCACGCGCGACAGCGCCGCGATCGGCTCGCCGGGGTTGGCGGACAGCATCATCTCGATGACCTCCGCGCCGGCCGGGCCAACGTCCTGCTGCCGTCGCAGCGCCACCTCGAAGCGTGCCCCCTCGAGTCTCAGGCCCTGGAGCTCAGCTGCGACGGACTTCTCCATACGCCGCGCAGCCGCGGTCCGCGCTTTGGTCAGGCGTGAGGCAGCATCTTCCAGGTCTGCGCGACGTCGACCGGCTTCGGCCTCCGCTGCAAGGACTGCCGAGTCCATGTCCTCGGTGGCGCCCAGCTGCATCGAGATGCGCTCCCGCTCCTTGATCGCGGACTCAATCGAGCCGCTGTACTTCCGCTTGATCCCATCCAGCTGGGCCAGTCGCGACTCGATCGTTTCGAGCCGTCGGGGGTCGGAGTCGATGCCCTCGAGGTAGCGACGGACCTCGACTGCCACGTCGGCGACCTCTTCCGCCAACGACTCGAGCCGGGCTGCGTTGCCCGCCATGCGGGCATCGAGAGCCGCGGCCGAGACGAGGGCAGCCACGGCCCGTGCAAGCGAATCGTCGTGCAGCGCCTCGACCGCCGCCTGCCCAAGCTCAGCAAGACGCGCGGCGTGCCGCGTGGCGTTGCGCTCGGCGCCGAGCAGTTCGTCCTCGCCCGGCTGCAGGCCGGCCTTGCTCAGTTCGTCGAGCTGCCAGCGCAGATGCTCCTCCTCGCGCTTACCGCGTGAGCGGAGCTGCTCGAGGTCGCGCAGCGACTGCAGGGCGCCCGTCCACGCCGCATGGGCGGTCGCAACCGCGGCACGCACGTCCAGCGCCCCAGCGTAGGCGTCCAGCAGCTGGGTCTGCGTTTCGGCGTCGAGCAACGCCTGATGTTCGTTCTGGCCGTGAATCGCGACGAGTCGCGACGCGAGCTCGCGCAGCTGCGTCGGTGACGACGTCCGGCCGTCGATCCGGGCTGTGCTCCTCTTGCCGAGGTCGCGCTGCAGCACGACAGAATCGAAGGTCGCCTCGACCGACGCACGGTCTGCGCCGTCGCGCACCTGGTCGAGCTCAGCGCGTGCACCCAGCGCGAGGCTCAGCGCGTCGATGATCAGCGACTTGCCGCTGCCGGTCTCGCCGGTGAGCAGGTTCAGCCCCGGACCGAAACGCGCGGTCGCCTCCGCGACCAGCGCCAGGTCGCGGACGCGGAGCTCCGTCAGCAACCCACTCTAGCCCTTCGGGACGAGGGGCCGGCCCCAGCCAAGCTTCTGGGCGAGGCGCTGATAGAAGGATTCGGGAGAGCTGAAGCGCACGACCTTGAGCGGTCGCTCGTAGGACCCGCACCGCACCACATCACCCGGCGCGACCGTGCGGCCCCGAATGCCTCCGTCGACCCGCATCTCGGCGGGCCCGCGCACGACCCGGAGCGTGATGTCCTGGCCGGGCGCGAAGACGATCGGACGCACTGTGAGCGCGAAAGGGCTCATCGGAACAAGGACGAGGTCGCGCAACGTCGGCTCCAGGATCGGACCTCCGCTTGCAAGTGCGTATGCGGTCGAGCCGCTTGCGGTAGCGACGATGGCGCCGTCGGCGTCGATCACGCCGACGCGCTGCCCGCCTACGTCGATCTCGAGCCTGAGGATGCGCGCGTCGCCGGAGTGATCGACCACCACCTCGTTGAGACCGATCGCGCGCGCCAACGTGCGTCCGCCCCGTGAGAGCACGACCTGGAGCATGTTGCGCTCCTCGATCCGATAGTCCTTGGCCAGGTAGCGGCGGAACCCCTCCTCGAGCTGGTCGTGCTCGAGCTCGGTCAGGAATCCCAGACGTCCCAGGTTGACGCCGAGGACCGGGATGCCTTTCGGCGCGGCCAGCCTCGCGCCGGCGAGGAATGTTCCGTCGCCGCCGAGGGTGAGGATCAGGTCCGCGCCCTTGAGGTCGGCCGCCGCGTCGCGATGCATCTCCACCGCCTCGACGCTTTTCGCCTGAAGCTGACCGATCGCCTGCGCGACCACGTGCTCGTCCGCACCCGGGGCGTGGACCACGTACACCTTCACGGCGTCACGGGCTCGAGTTGCAGGAAGAATTCCCGATTGCCCTCCGCGCCGGCAACCTCGGAAGGGGCTTCGGCTGCGAGGGCGAATCCGTTGCCGGAGCACCACTCACGAAAGCGAGCAAGCGCCGTCTGCACCGCTGATTCGCTGCGCACGATGCCGCCCTTCCCCACCTCCGCGCGCCCGACCTCGAACTGCGGCTTGAACAGGGCGACGACCTCGGCGTCGGGCGCAGACCGCCTCACCGCGGGCAGGATCTTCTCGAGGCTGATGAACGACACGTCGATCACCACGAGGCTGACCGGCTCGGGCAGAGCCTCGAGGTCGCGGGCGTTGACGCGCTCGATCACGACCACGCGCGGATCCTGGCGCAGACGCCAGTGCAGAAGTCCGCGCCCGACGTCGATCGCGTAGACCTTCGCGGCGCCACGACGCAGCAAGACGTCGGTGAAGCCTCCGGTCGAGGCGCCGATGTCGGCGCACACGCGGCCGGCGGGATCGACGCCGAAGCGTTCCAGCGCGGGCGCCAGCTTCAGCGCTCCGCGGCTCGCGTATCCCGGCTCGGCATCCACGGCGATGGGCGCGTCCTCGCTGACCGCGCGATCGGGACGGCGCACGGTCTCACCCGCAACGCGAACCTTGCCGGCCAGGATCAGCGCCTGCGCGCGCTCGCGCGACTCCGCCAACCCGCTCCTGGTCACAAGCACGTCAAGCCGAGGCACCGGCGCTAGAGACGCAGTCCCACGACGAGGCCGATGACCGCGCCGACCAGCACCTCGGTCGGCGTGTGGCCGAGCAGTTCGCGCAGCCGCGCCTCCTGGACACCCCGCATGTGGACCAGGTCCTCGACGAGGCGGTTCAACACCTCGGCCTGGCGCCCGGCGGCCCGCCGCAAACCGGCGGCGTCGTACAACACCACGAAGGTGAAGATAAGCGCGATCGCGAAGGACGCGGAAGAGGGGCCCGAATATTTACCGACGGCCGTGGTCAGGCCCATGACGATCGCGCTGTGGCTGCTGGGCATCCCGCCCGTCTGGGCCAGCACCCTCAGGTTGAGCCGGCGCTGACGGATCGA
>DASZJK010000190.1:0-3598 GCA_035948155.1 Candidatus Dormiibacterota bacterium | reverse complement strand
CGACAGCTACCACAATGCCGCGCGCACAAGTGGGCGCGTCTCCCTCGGCTTCTGGCTGGCTGTGCTCTGGGACGAGGGCCGGAGCATCCTCCGTGAGCAGACATCCGGACCCGAGGGCCGAGGTCGCGTTCGCGGAGTGCTTATCGGGCTGCTCGTCATCTGGAGCTTCACGATCGTGGCCATCCCACCGGCTCTGGCTCCAGCCGCATGGCCGGTGCTCCTGGTGCCGACGGTCGCGTGGTGTGGCGTCTTCCTCGCAGCTCCAGGGATGGGCGGCGCGGTCGCGAAGGCCGCGACGCTGGTGACAGCAGCGGGAGTGACCGCGCTCGAGGTCGCGGTCGGACAACGCGTGCACGACCTCCCGGATCTCGTCTCTCTGGCGCTGATGCTGATCTGCATTCTCTTCTTCGTCAAAGCGCTCGCCGGATGGTCGCGACCCCGCAGCAAGGCGCTTGCGGTGTGGACTCCAGCGGAAGTCGCATTCGGACTTCTGATCGGGGCCGTTGGGGCGCTGGCCCTCAAGGCAGGAGCTTCGACACAGGTCGACTACGACTCCGTTGTCAACGCCGTGTTCTTTGGGCTGATCCCGATCGTCTGCGGCATCGCGGGATTCGTCATCGGCCGCCAGCAGCCAGACGCGGTCGCCGCGGCGTGCGCGGCGATGACATCTTTTCTCCTCGGCGCGGTGCTGTGGGCTGCGGCGCGGCCGCTGTTTGTCGAGGTCGGACTACCCGGCAACATTTCGGGCTGGCGTCACGTCATCACCGCGGTCGTGCTGATCGATGGCATCTTCGCGGTGACGCTGGCTTTGCTGGGCCAGGTTGCCCGACCAAAGGTCGGGGCGCTTAGCGACTAAGCCCGGTAGGGAGACGGGGCGCCCGGTGGGAGGTACGGCGCCGGGTTGACCGGCTTCTGATTTATCCGAAGCTCGAAATGAAGATGCGCGCCGGTCGAGTTGCCGGTCGAGCCCTCGAGCCCGATCACTGTTCCCTGCGTCACCGCCTGCCCGACCTTGACCAGAGCCGTCGACAGATGCCCGTACAGCGTGTCCAGCCCACCCGCGTGCGCGATGACGACGTAGTTGCCGTAGCCGCTGCTCGAGCTTCCAACCAGCGCGACGACGCCGTCGTCGGCCGCGTAGGCGGGAGCGCCGAACGGCGCCACGAGGTCGATGCCAGTGTGGAAGTGCGGGTAGCCGCCGTAGGCCGGCTCGAACCAGAACGTGCTGGGGCCGAACGGCTGCGAGATCTGCGCCTGTGGCTCAGGCCAGATGAAGCGGTACTGGGTCGAGTGGCCGCTGCTGGTCGGGATCTGCCCGACGTTGTTCGACTGCAGCCAGATCTGCATCTGCGTCCACACCGCCTGCATAGCTGCCGCGATGATCGCGTCCTGCTGCTGCTGCAGCATGTCCGTGACCTGCTGGGCGAGCGCCGCTGACTGCGAGTTGAGTCGAGCCAGCTCGTAGCGCGTCTCGTCGATTTTCTCTTGCAGCTGGGACATCGACGTTTCCTCCTGGGCCTCGAGACTTCGCAGCTGCGCCATCTCGCTGTCGAGCTGATCGCGCTGAGCGATCTGCTCCTGTCGTGCCTCCTGCTCCTTCTGCCGCTCAGCCTGGAGGTCGGAGAGGTCGTTCTTCAGCGAGGCTTTCAACGTTGTAGCTCGCTCCCCGGCGACGTTGAGGTCGGCGATTCGCGTGAGGAGCTCGCTCAAACTCTGCGACTGGGCCAACGTCACCAGCGGAGATGCGGGAGACACGTAGATCGCGCGTGCCAGCTGGTCCAGCTGGGCGCGCTCTGCGTCGATGCGCTGGGTAAGGAGCGCTTCACGCCTCTCGGCCGCCGCGATCTCGGCGTCGAGCTCGGCGATCCTCGCCTGGACCGCATCGATCTTCGCCCGGACCGCCTGCTGCTGCGCCGCGTTGGCTTGCAGTGATTTCTTCAGCTGGTCCTGCGCGGCCATCGCGTCCGCGAGGTTGCTGCCGAGCTGCGCTCGGATCTGGTCGATGACCGAGAGCTGCTGCTGCGGATCGGTCGGGTTGGAGTCGGCGCTGGCGCCGAGCCGGTCGCCTCCGAGGACCAGAAACGCGAGCGCGATTGCGAGCGCCGCCCGCTTCATGACTCCATGTGCCTGCGCAGGCTGATCAGCGACGAGCCGGAACCGAGCACAAGCCCGACCAGCAGTACGAGGGCTGCCGCGTATCCGACCACTGGCAGCGTCACGCCGGGCGCAAAGCGCGTGAACTCGCCGGAGGCGCCAGAGATCGCGGCCAGCGTCAGGCCGAAAGTGACCAATCCCGCGACGACTCCCGCGAGTGCGCCGGTGATGGCGCCTTCGATCACGAACGGCCCGCGCACCATCCATCGCGGTGCGCCGACCAGCTGCATGATCCCGATCTCGTCCCGTCGCGCGTGGATCGCGGCCTTGATGCTGTTCGCGGTCACGGCCACGGCGATGAAGCCGAGCATGCCGAGAAACGCCAAACCGGCCACGGCCAGCCCAAACAGCACGTTCTGGATGCGCTGATAGGCGCCCCGGTCGTAGGAGGTCGGATAGACGGGGTCGATGACCGTGTTGTTCCGCACCGATTCGTCGATCGCGGCGACGTCATCGATACTCTTGGTCTGGACATCCAGGCTCGCCGGAAAAGGATTGCTGTCGGTCGAGGCCGCAAGCTGGGGAAGACCAGGGATGCGTTGCGCGCGTTTGAGCGCTTCGTCCTTGGTGATGTAGGTGACGCTCGCGATCCGCGGATCCGCGAGCAGCTGGCGCTGCAGGTTGAAAACGTCGGTCGCGTCGGCGTCGTCGCGCAGGTAGATGTGGAGCAGAGACGCCTGGCCGGCTTCGACCTGCTCGAGGTTGTAGAGCGCGAATCCCGCAACCCCGACCAGCCCGGACATGAGCAGCAGCAACGTCATCGATCCGAGCGCCGGAGCGGTGCCGCCGAGGTTGCGGGCCCAGCTCCGCGCCGCGCCCTGGACCAGGTAGCGGAACAGGTTGGCGACGACGACCTGCGCGAGCCGCCGCCTGCGGAAGCTCACCTTCACGACGTCGCCAGCCACGCCATCCTTCCCGTCTGTCCCGCCGGTTGATCGCGAACCAACCGCCCGTGCACGAGAGTCACGACGCGTCGCTGGAGGCGGGTCACGATCTCGACGTTGTGGGTCGCGACCAGAACTGCGGTGCCCCACGCGGCGATGTCCTCGAAAAGGTCCATCAGCTCCCAGGCCGTCTTGGTGTCGAGGTTGCCTGTCGGCTCGTCTGCGATCAGGACGGGCGGTTCGGCCACGACAGCCCGGGCCACCGCCACGCGCTGTTGCTGGCCTCCGGACAGCTGGTGCGGAAACGAGCCGGTGCGGTCGCCGATGCCGACCGCCTCGAGTGCGTCCCGGGAGCGGTCCTTGGCCTCCTCGTCCGAGACCTTGAGGTCGCTGACCTGCAGCCCGAACGCCACGTTCTCCAGGGCGGTGAGGCGGGGCAGCAGCTTGTAGTCCTGGAACACGACGCCAACTCGCCGCCGCAGCCGTGCCACGCTGGACACGGGCAGCTCGTGGGCCGGCATGCCGGCGACCCAGACCTGGCCCTCAGTGGGCCGGATCTC
>DASZJK010000189.1:0-7619 GCA_035948155.1 Candidatus Dormiibacterota bacterium | reverse complement strand
CTTGCAGGACCTCGGCATCAATGCGGTGTGGCTGCTGCCCTTCTACCCGTCACCCCTGCGCGACGACGGGTATGACATCGCGGACTACAACAACGTCAACCCGATGTACGGCACCCTGGGAGACGCGACGCACTTCATCCGCGAGGCGCACCGGCGGGGTATCCGGGTCATCACCGAGCTCGTGTGCAACCACACCTCCGACCAGCACCCCTGGTTTCAGCGCGCCCGGCACGCGAAGCCGGGCAGCCCCGCACGCGAGTTCTACGTGTGGAGCGACACCAACCAGAGATACATCGACGCGCGGATCATCTTCAAGGACTCAGAGGTCTCGAACTGGACGTGGGACCACGTCGCCAACGCGTACTACTGGCACCGCTTCTACTCCCACCAGCCCGACCTCAACTTCGACAACCCCAAGGTGCACGAGGCGATCTTCAAGGCCCTCGACTTCTGGATGGACCTCGGCGTCGACGGTGTGCGGCTCGACGCGGTGCCGTACCTGTACGAGCGCGAGGGCACCAACGGCGAGAACCTGCCGGAGACTCACCAGTTCCTGAAGCTGCTGCGCCGCCACGTCGACGAGAACTACCGGAACCGAATGCTTCTGGCGGAGGCCAACCAGTGGCCTGAAGACGCGGTCGCGTACTTCGGCAACGGCGACGAGTGCCACATGGAGTTCCACTTCCCGCTCATGCCGCGACTCTTCATGTCGATCCGGATGGAGGACCGTTTCCCGATCGTCGACATCCTGGCCCAGACGCCGCCGATCCCCGACAACGCTCAATGGGCGCTATTCCTCCGCAACCACGACGAGCTGACCCTCGAGATGGTGACCGACGAAGAGCGCGACTACATGTATCGCGCCTACACGCAGGACCGATTGGCGCGTCTAAACCTTGGCATCCGCCGCCGCCTCGCACCGCTGCTCGGCAACGACCGCCGCCGCATCGAGCTGATGAACGGCCTGCTCTTCTCGCTGCCTGGCACGCCGGTTATCTACTACGGCGACGAGATCGGGATGGGGGACAACATCTTTCTCGGCGACCGCAACGGCGTGCGCACGCCCATGCAGTGGAGCGCCGACCGCAATGCCGGCTTCTCGCGAGCGAACCGTCAGCGCCTGTACCTGCCGGTGATCACCGACCCCGAGTACCACTACGAGACCGTCAACGTCGAGGCGCAGCAGGGCAACCCGCACTCCATCTACTCCTGGAGCAAGCGGCTCATCGCGCTGCGCAAGCGCCACCGCGCCTTCGGCCGCGGGTCGCTCGAGCTGCTGCGACCGGAAAACCGGAAGGTGCTCGCCTACATCCGCAAGTACGAGTCGGAGCAGATCCTGTGCGTAGCCAACCTCTCACGCTTCCTGCAGGCGGTCGAGCTGGACCTCAGCAAGTGGAAGGGGCTGGTTCCGGTCGAGCTCTTCAGCAGCAACGAGATGCCGGTCATCGGCGACAACCCGTACTTCCTCACCATGGGCCCGCACGCGTTCTACTGGTTCATGCTGCAGCCACGCGCCGCGCCGACCATCCAGAGCGACGGCGCGGCGGCCGCGCCCAGGCTGCCCGAGGTCCGCACGACCGCCGGTTGGGAGTCCGCGCTTGTCGGCGCCGCCAAGGAGCGGTTGGAAAGCGTCCTCCTCGGCTACATCCCGCAGCGGCGATGGTTCGCGGGCAAGGCGCGGCGAATCAAGTCCGCGACGGTAAGCGACGTCGTCAGCGTCCCCGGGGCCGAGGGCAACTCGTACCTGACCTCGATCGGGGTCGCCTACGCCGACGGCGACCCGGACACGTACATGCTGCCGATCGCCTACGCAAACGCGGCTGAGGCGCAGCACATCATCGAGCGCTGGCCGCACGCCGCCATCGCGTGGGTGCGCGATCGGAGCGATGAAAGCCGCGGCCTGCTGTACGACGCGCTCGGACCACCCAACCTGGCGGAGGCGCTGCTGGGCGCGATCGCGCGGCGGCGTCGGGCGACGGGTGGCTCGGGCACACTGATCGGGTCGACCACGCGTGCGTTCGCGCGACTCCGCGGGCCCGAGACGGTGCGTCTCGAGGCGCAGCTGTCCGTCGCCGAGCAGAGCAACAACTCCGTGATCTTCGGCGAGCGGCTGATGCTCAAGGTCTTCCGGCGCCTGGAGGAGGGCGTCAACCCCGAGCTCGAGGTCGGGCGATTCCTGACCGAGAAGACAACCTTCGCGCAGATCGCGGCGCTGGCCGGCAGCCTTGAATACCGCCGCGGCAAGGGCGAGCCAGTGACCATCGCCATCCTGCAGGGGTACGTGCCGAACCAGGGCGACGCGTGGCAGTACACGCTGACGACGCTCGCGCACTTCCTCGCGTCGCCCGACCTCGCGCTTGCCGAGCCGCCTGCTCCGGCGAGGAGCCTGATCGAGGCGAGCCGGCTCGAGCCGGGCGAGCTCGCGGTCAGGACGATCGGCGGGTACCTCGACTCGGCGAAGCTGCTCGGACGGCGCACGGCGGAGCTGCACGCGGCGCTTTCGTCTGACCCGACCGACCCCGCCTTTGCGCCTGAGCGCATCACGCCCGGGGACCAGCGGTCGATCTATCAGTCCTTGAGCGGCCTGTCGCTGCGCGCGACTGATCTTCTGCGATCGCAGATGAACAAGCTGCCGGCCGACGCCCGCGAGGAAGGCCGGAAGGTGTTGGAGCTCGAGCCGCGGATCGCGTCCATCCTTCGCTCTTTTCTGGCGCGCCGGCTGACCACGACCCGGATCCGGGTCCACGGCGACTACCACCTCGGCCAGGTGCTGTACACGGGACACGACTTCGTGATCATCGACTTCGAGGGCGAGCCGACGCGCACGCTCTACGAGCGCCGCCTGAAGCGACTCGCGCTGCGTGATGTCGCCGGCATGCTCCGCTCCTTCTCCTACGCGAGCCGGACCGCGCTGGGCTCGCCGGAGATCTCGGCAGACAGGCTGCCGGGCCTGCAGGCGTGGGCTCGTTTCTGGGTGGATTCGGTTTCGGCGGTGTTCCTGCAGAGCTACCTCGCGACCGCCGGCAAGGCGTCGTGGGTGCCGCAGCACCCGGACGACCTCGAGCTGCAGCTGACGACGCTGCTCCTGGAGAAGGCCCTGTACGAACTTCGCTACGAGCTCAACCTGCGCCCGGACTGGGTGCGGATCCCGCTTCGTGGGATCCTTGACCTGGTGACTCCGCAGACATGAGCATCGTCGCTCGCTCGCTGCTCAGCCCCTTCGACCTGCACCTCTTCAACGAGGGCACCCATGCCCACCTGTTCGAGAAGATGGGCGCCCACCCGTCGCACGACCCGGAGGGGACGTACTTCGCGGTCTGGGCTCCGAACGCCGACTCGGTGAGCGTGATCGGCGACTTCAACGGCTGGGACAAGAACGCGAATGGCCTGTACGCGCGCGAAACGTCGGGCATCTGGGAGGGCTTCATCCCGACGGTCGGGCACGGCGCTCTCTACAAGTACTACGTCCACTCGAAGGTCACCGGAAAGGGCGTGGACAAGGCGGATCCGTACGCTGCCTACTCGGAGGCGCCGCCGCGACAGGCGTCGATCGTCTGGGACCTCGCCTACGACTGGGGCGACGACGACTGGATGATGAACCGCGGCAAGCACAACAGCACCAGCGCGCCGTGGGCTGTATACGAGGTGCACCTCGGGTCGTGGATGCGGGTGCCCGAGGAAGGCAACCGCTGGCTGACTTACCGCGAGCTGGGGCCGCGCCTCGCCGACTACGTCTCGCGCATGGGCTTCACGCACGTCGAGCTCATGCCGGTGATGGAGCACCCGTTTTATGGGTCGTGGGGCTACCAGGTCACCGGTTATTTCGCACCGGACTCGCGCTATGGGTCGCCGCAGGACTTCATGTTCCTCGTCGATTACCTGCACCAGAACGGGATCGGCGTGGTGCTGGACTGGGTGCCGTCGCACTTCCCGGCGGACGAGTTCGGGCTGCAGCTGTTCGACGGAACTCATCTCTACGAGCACGCGGACCCGCGTCTGGGAGTGCACCCCGACTGGGGCTCGTCGATCTTCAACTACGGACGGAACGAAGTCCGCGGCTTCTTGCTTTCTTCCGCTCTCTGCTGGCTCAATCGCTACCACGCCGACGGTCTACGTGTCGACGCGGTTGCGTCGATGCTGTACCTCGACTACTCGCGCAAGGCCGGCGAGTGGATTCCGAACAAATTCGGGGGTCGCGAGAACCTCGAGGCGGTCGACTTCCTGCGCCGTTTCAACATCGAGGTTTACAAGGAGCAGCCCGACGTCCAGACGATCGCCGAGGAGTCGACGGCGTGGCCGCTGGTCTCACGACCGACCTACATCGGCGGCCTCGGTTTCGGCATGAAGTGGGACATGGGCTGGATGCACGACACGCTCTACTACTTCGAGCGCGAGCCGATCCACCGCAGGTTCCATCACTCCAACCTGACGTTCCGCATGCTCTACGCGTTCGGCGAGAACTTCATGCTGCCGCTGTCGCACGACGAGGTCGTCCACGGCAAGGGTTCGCTCATCGCCAAGATGCCGGGCGACGACTGGCAGAAGTTCGCCAACCTGCGGTTGCTGTTCGCGTGGATGTACGCGCAGCCGGGCAAGAAGCTCGTGTTCATGGGCGGCGAGTTCGGGCAGTGGAAGGAGTGGGACGTCGAGTCGTCGCTGGACTGGCACCTCCTCGACTACCCGATGCACGGTGGGCTGCGCCTGTGGGTTGGGGATCTGAACCGCGTGCTGCGCGAAGAGAACGCGCTCCACGAGCTCGACTTCGACCCGGCGGGGTTCTCGTGGATCGACGTGACGGACGCGGAGAACTCTGTCGTTTCCTTGATTCGGCGGGGACGCCTTCCGTCCGATTTGCTGGCGTGCGTATTCAATTTCACGCCGGTGCCGCGGCAGAACTACCAGATCGGCATTCCGCTCGCGGGGCGGTGGGACGAGATCCTGAACAGCGACGGGCCCGCGTATGGAGGCAGCGGTCAGGGAAATCTGGGGGGCGTCGAGGCGGTGCCCGTAGGCATGCATGGGCACCTGCATTCGGTCACATTGACGCTGCCGCCGCTCGGGGCGGTGTTCTTCAAGCCAGCGCCCGCCTCACCTGGGCAGTAATCACTTCGGGCCGATCCGCGCCTGTAAATCGCAGCAGCCGAAAGCCTGCGGTTACAAGGCCATTTTGCCTGCGATTGTCCTCGACAAGACGGTCGCGGTGGTTGGCTCCGTCGTACTCGATGACAAGTCTTGCCTGCGGGTAATAGAGATCTGCCCTCCCGAGGAATCGGCCATCTGAGTCTCGCAGCTCAGCTTGGACCTGCGGCCTAGGCAGGTTCGCCTGGAGCAGTGTCCATCGCAATCGGGTTTCCATCGGCGATTCAGCTGCCTCCGCCAGCTCATGAAATCGTCCGAGTCGCATGCGCAGGGCCTGGTCGGCCAGAACCAGGATCTCCATCGGCGGCAGTCGCCGTCTGAGATCGCGAAAAGTTCGCTCGATCGCGGTCGCAGGCAGACCACGAGCTGTGGTGGACTCAAACGTTCCATGCCGGATGACCAGGCCGGCCCGAGAACGCGCCCACGAGCCGGGAGGGACCATAACCTCGATTGGGTGGCACGGATCAACGTCAAGGCGATGAAGCCACGCGGCGCTGAGTCCTGCGAAGGCGAAGTCGGGGGGCAGAAGGTTGCGCCAGGCGGCCAGAAGATGCCAGGGCTCAACTGTGAGCTTGGTCCAGCAATAGAGACCTCTTCCAAGACGTCGCCAACACTTGCTCCTCAGGCCTTCGGCACTAAGACCCGCGGCGCGCGCCTCATCAAGAGTGAACGGACGTCGCATTAGCTCACGCGGGATCAAGGGGCGGGGCGCCCCGCGATCAAGCGTGGCGCCCGGCCGCTGCCCCAGGAACCCAGCCCGTTAAGTCCCGGTTTTGCGCAAAACCCGGGCATCAGCGGCCCGGATGGGCCAGCTTTGCGCAAAACCGGGCTATGGGGTCAGGACGTAGGCTCGGACCGGGAACGACGCCCCTCCCACCCACGCGATAGGCACCGCGTGGAGCCGGCCCCCCGTCGAAGGCACCTCCGCCAGGTTCGTCATGTGCTCGCAGATCGGAATCCCCGCCCCCAGCAGCTTTGTGTGCGCCGGTCGTGAAGGGTCCGATGTGTCGTCGATGTTCAAGGAGTCGATGCCGACGAACAGCGCACCGGACCGCACGAGCATGTCGCACGCCTCGGCCGTGAGAAACGGGTTTGGCCCGAAGTACTCCGGCGTGCCCCAGTGCCGAGAGAAGTCCGTACGGATGAGCACCGCGCGGTAGCGCATCTCGGCGCCGGCCAGGGCCTCTGGGCCGATCGCCCGCTCCCCGTCGCTGCAGTCAAAGACCACCGTCTCCAGGTCCGCCAGTCGCTCCAGCGGGAGCCCGGCGAGATCGGTCCCACCCCGAAAGCGGTGGATCGGCGAATCCACGTAGGTCCCAGTGTTCCCGCACAGGTGCAGCGATGCGATGAAGAACTCGGCGCGACCGTGGTAGCGCTCCATGGACTCGTCGTAGTCGAAGACCACGGACACCGACGGCTCCGGCAGCCCTGGATAGGTCTTCATCCCGGCGACCACCGGGTGGCTGACCTCGATGAACCGTCCCACGACTACAAATTCTGAGACCAAGAATGAGAGCGTTTTGAGACTGCCTCTGAGACCGGAGTAGCAAGACGCTGCGGCCATCAATCCGAACAGGAGGCGGCCATGAGCGTTTGGACCCGGGTGAGGATGCTGTTCAACGCCGAGTTGAGCAGCACCCTCGACAAGGCGGAGGACCCCCGGACGGTCCTCGACTACGCCTACAACCAGCAGCAGGAGCTGCTCGTCACCCTCCGCAGGGGGCTCGTCGACGTCGCCACCGCCAAGCAGCAGCTCGAGCAGGAGGCCAAGCGGCTCGAGCAAAGGATCCCCCAGCTCGACGACCAGGCGCGAAGGGCGGTCGCCGCCGGGCGCGAGGACCTCGCGCGCGTCGCCATCGAGCGCAAGTGGCTCGCGGCCAACGAGATCGAGGGCCTCAACAAGCAGATCGCCGAGGTCGAGACCGAGAAGCAGCGACTCGCGGGCCAGGAGCGTTCGCTTCACGTCCGCGTCGAGCAGTTCCGCACCCACCGCGAGGTCGTGGTGGCCCGTTACACGGCGGCGGACGCCGAAGTCCGCATCAAGGAATCGCTGGCCGGCGTCAGCGGTGAGCTCGCCGAGCTCGGCATGGCCGTCGGCCGCGCCGAGGAGAAGGCGGAGCGCCTGCAGGCCAGGGCTCGCGCCATCGACTCGCTCGTCGACATCGGCTCGTTCCCGCCCGTCGGCGGCGGCGACTTCGTCGAGGCCGAGCTGCTGCGGATCACCGTCTCGAAGGAGATCGACGAAGAGCTCGAGCGAATCAAGAAGGAGACGAAGTAGTCATGAGCGCCGAACACCTCGTTTCCCCGGACGGCAAGTGGTTCTGGGACGGCATCGCGCGGGAGTGGAAGCCGAAGCATCCCGCTCCGGCAGCCGCGCGGGCGCAGACGCCGACCCCGCCGGTCGCGAAAGAAGCCGCGAGGGGCCTCAGCTCGTTCGCCGGCGAGGTCCGCTCCGAAGACCTCGCCTACGGCCAGACCGT
>DASZJK010000188.1:0-3518 GCA_035948155.1 Candidatus Dormiibacterota bacterium | reverse complement strand
TCCCATCCGGCATCGGGTACTTCTGCGGAGATCTGACCGAAGAGGAACAGCAGGTCGTGTGGGCGACCGCGATGCCTCCCGCTGTGGAACTGTTCAACGAGAAGCCCGACGGCACCGCGTGGAGGACGAAGCCGAGCGCCTACATCGTGGCCAATAACGATCACGCCGTTCACCCAGATCTGGAACGAGCCTCGGCCAAGCGCATGGGCGCCACGACCTACGCGGTCGACAGCAGCCACGTGCCGATGCTCTCCCAGCCCGACGTCGTGCTCACCGCGATCCGCAACCTCGCGGCAACCCTCCAAAGAACGCCGGCGATGGCGTAATTCGCTCCGTCCTCCTACGACGGCGCAACCACGACCGTCCTCTCCGACAGGGTTCCGCTGTCAGGCGGGGCGGCCTTCTGCCCCGCCTGACCGACCGCCCAAAGGAGGTCGACACCATGCTGGTTGATCGAATCTCACGCACGAACAAGTCAACAGATCCAGCACACCGCTTGTTCCGGCCGATCGCCGCTTCCACGCTCGGTCGCCAACTCACGGTCGAGTCCATCGGAACCTTCATCCTCGTTCTCACCGTCGGCCTGTCGACGTCGACTAAGGGAGCCGGCGATCTCGCCCCACTCGCGATCGGGTCGGCGCTGATGGTGATGGTCTTCGCAGGAGGGCATATCTCGGGCGCGCACTACAACCCCGCCGTGAGCCTCGCCGCGCTGCTCGCCGGCAAGCTCCGCCGGCGTCAGACAGTGTTCTACGTCCTGATGCAGCTAGCGGCCGGAGCCCTCGCGGCGCTGCTCGTCCGAGCCTTCGTGGGGCCTGCCACGCCGGCGGTCCTCGGGGCTGATTGGAAGATCCTCGTTGGCGAGCTCATATTCACGCTCGCGCTCGCATACGTCGTACTGAACGTCACGTCCGCCGAGGACACCAAGAGCAACTCCTTCACCGGACTGGCGATTGGGTTCACGGTCGCCACGGGAATCTTTGCGGTCGGCAAGACAACGGGCGGAGTGTTCAACCTCGCCGTCGCATTGGGTGGCGGTGTCACCGGAGCGCTGACCTGGAGCCACTCACGGATCTACATCCTCGCCAGCATTCTCGGTGGAGCTGTCGCGGACACCGACCCTATTCGTCTACCACTCGCACCCTACGCGGAAGGTGACTAGCAAGTGCATCGCCGGGTTGTTGAACCCCAAAACGCTAGGAGGACTTCCGTGCACATCAACGAGACCGACCCGGCGGCAAACCGCCGCCGCGTCGAGCAGCTCGAGTACACCGTTCCTCGCCATACGGTCCCCATCCCCGCGGTGCGCGAATTTCAGAAGCGCTACGAGACCGCAGTGCCGGATCTGCCGCTCGAGGCGGTGGCCGACCTCGTATCACGCAGAGCACCCTGGTCGGACATGGTCGAACTCATCGAGCGCGCGGCACCCCACGGATTCCTCATCTACTTTCGCAACGAAGTGCACCCGGTGATGGCGCTCGCCGGCGACCGCGCTGACTGCGTCGCCTACCTCATGGGCAACCACATCTTCGCGGAGCGAATGTTCCGGCACGACCCGCGCGCCCTGATGTACGCGCCGCTGCACACCGTGATCTGGGAGGACCACGACGGCGAAGCGTGGTTCACCGTCGATCAGCCCAGCGCCCAATTTGGGAGCTTCGGGATCCCCGCGGTCACCGAAGTAGGCATCGAGCTCGACCACAAGCTGGCGGCGCTGCTGGAGGCGCTGGCGGTGCCCGTTCCCGAGGCGCTGAGCTGACGATGCGGTCCTCGAATCACGACATCGCATCACCGCGCGAAGCTGCGAGCCGCCATGGGAACTCGCTCGATCGGCGCAGCTCGCTCAAGCTCCTCCGCACTTCGATCGATCCAGCCTCAGGCGCCCCAAAAACGACCAACAAGAGCAAACAGCATCCCGTTGGACGCTGCCCATCATCTGCGATCGCAGAAGTAGCGCGTCGACGTAAGAGCAGGACTCTCGCCGCCGCGGTGCCCGTGCCCCTGACATTCGCCACAAGCCCGCACCCAGCCTGTCGCAGACGAGCAGGATCAATTAGGGCGCAGCGCGCTAGCTGAGGATTGACGAGCCGCAAGCACCAAAGCGGTCATGACGGCATCGACGCCAGCGCTGCCGCAATAGGCGTCGAGCGGTCGTGACTGGGCGGCGGGTCGCTTGAGCTGACGGTCGACGTGTCGCCGGCGGGCCCCACGCGACCGCTCGTGTCCGGAACGGGTAGTCAGCCGGATGGACCTCCCCCGGTTTGCGTGACACCGGGTGTTGTCGTTGATTGTTGTTGTTCGAGCGATTGATCTCAACCGCCTAGCGGAGAGAGTCGTAGCTGTTCGTAGTTCGTTGGCGAGAGCATGTTGAGGGTGGAGTGCCGGCGCTGGCGGTTGTAGAACGCCTCGATGTATTCGAACACGGCGGACTGGAGCTCGAGCCGGTCGGGCCAGCTGCGGCGGTTGACGAGTTCCTTCTTGAGGGTCGCGAAGAACGTCTCGGCGACGGCGTTGTCGTAGGCGTCGCCGCGGGAGCCCATCGAGACCGCGATCCCGGCCTGGTGCGCGGCGCGGCCGAACGCGAGCGACACGTATTGGCCGCCCTGGTCGGAGTGGTGGATCAGCCCGGGGTCGGGGCGCCGGCGCGCGAGCGCCATGTTCAGCGCGTCGACCACGAGGCTTGAGCGCATGTTGGTCGCCATCGACCAGCCGACGATCAGCCGGGAGTAGGTGTCCTGGACCGCGGCGAGGTACAGCCAGCCCTCGCCGGTGCGCAGGTAGGTGATGTCAGCGACCCACAGCACGTTCGGCCCGGAGGGGTTGAAGTCGCGCTCGACGAGGTCGGTCGCCGGGGTGATCCCAGGGATCCGGATCGTCGTCCTCCACCGCTTTCTGGGCCTGACCCCCGCGATACCAGCGGCTTTCATCAACCGCGCGACCCGCTTCTCCCCGACCCGGATGTCGTGCTCAAGCCGCAGCTCGGCGTGGATCCTGGGTGAGCCATAGACGCCTCTGCTGGTCTCGTGGATCCGCTTGATCTTTTCGGTCAGCCACGCGTCCTGCAGCGCTCGGTCCGACGGCGCGCGACGCTCCCAGTTGTGAAACCCAGTCCGGCTCACACCAAACACGCGGCACATCACGGCGACGGGATAGTTGCTCTTCTCCGCGGCGATAAACGAGTACCGCTCGACTACCGCCCGTCGTCCTCCCTCGCGAAGAAGACCGCCGCTTTTCGCAGGATCTCCCGCTCCATCCGCAGCTTCGCGTTCTCATCCCGCAGCCGCGCCAACTCCTCCCGCTCGTCGCTGCTCAGCCCACCCGGCCGCTCGCCACCAGCGGCCTGCTCCTCCCTGATCCAACGGCGCAGCGAGACGTCGGAGATCCCCAGATCCTTCGCCAACCGGCGCTGCGGCTTATCGCCCAACCGGGCAAGACGAACCGCCTCGCGACGGAACTCCTCCGGATACGGCGGCCTCGTTCTCGGCACCTGAGCCTCACTTTCCCCGGCTTACGACCGG
>DASZJK010000187.1:0-3715 GCA_035948155.1 Candidatus Dormiibacterota bacterium | reverse complement strand
GTACCTGAACAAGGGCCGCCTCATATACGCCGATGGCCGGCTGCAGACGAGCAGCTGGCAAGACCAGGCGGGGCAGAAGCGCTACCGCACCGAGGTCGTCGTGGACGAGATCCATTTCGTCGGGCCGAAGCCGGCGGAGGCAGCCGCCTGACGATCCGCGGCTGACACGAGGGGCCTCGGGCGTAATCTTGTAATCGGCATGGCCGCGGACCTGACGCAGTGGTTCACCTCCCGGATCCCGAAAGGGTGGTTCTTGGACCCGCCCGAGGTGTCGTCCGACGGGGAGGAAATCCTCGTCCTTGGCACGCTGCCGGACGTCGAGCTCGCCGAGGGTACGTCCGAGGAGGGCCGCTCGGCGGCCCGGGTCGCCCGGATCCTGCGGTTTCGGGAGGAGACCCGCGACGATCGAGTTCGAATCGCGCGGGAGGCGGAGCGGCAGTTCGGGCGTAAGGTAGCATGGGGCGCACGGTCCGGGGACGAGGTGAGGGTATTCACCACGCTCAGCGTCCCGGTGATGACCCGCCTGCGCATGAACGAGAGGTCGATCCTCGACACGCTCGTCGCCGGGGGAGTCGCCCGGAGCCGGAGCGAGGCTCTCGCCTGGTGCGTGAAGCTCGTCGGGATGCACCAGGCGGACTGGATCAAGGGCCTGCGGGACGCCATCGTCAAGGTCGACGAAGTTCGCAGTAAGGGACCGCTGAACTAGTTACACCAGTTGATACTGGTGCCCAACTTGATCGCCTCAGGCTCACGAAAACACGTCGTCATCATGGGCGCGGGACCCGCGGGTCTCACCGCCGCCTATGAGCTGATGAAGCACGACGTGCCTGTCACGGTGGTGGAGAGCGATACCCGCCAGGTCGGCGGCCTGGCGAAGACCGTCGAGCACAACGGTTACCGCTTCGATATCGGCGGCCACCGCTTCTTCTCCAAGAACCAGGAGGTCGAGGACCTGTGGACCGAGATCCTCGGCAACGAGATGCTCACGCGCGGCCGGCTGTCGCGGATCTACTACAGAGGCCGCTTCTTCGCGTACCCGATCAAGGCCGTCAACGCGCTGTGGAACCTCGGCCCGGTCGAGGCGGCGCGCTGCCTCACCAGCTACCTGTGGGCGCGGATCCGTCCTGTCAGAGATCCCAAGACGCTCGAGGACTGGGTCCGCAACCAGTTCGGCTGGCGCCTGTTCAGCATCTTCTTCAAGACGTACACGGAAAAGGTCTGGGGTATCAGCACCAGGGAGCTGTCCGCGGACTGGGCCGCGCAGCGCATCAAGAGCCTTGACCTCTGGGTCGTTCTCCGCACGGCGCTGCTACCTCACCGCAAGGCCAAGGGTCGCGGCGAGATCGTGACCACGCTGATCGACAGGTTCCGCTACCCCCGCCGCGGTCCAGGTCAGATGTGGGAGCGCGTGGCAGAGATCGCGGAGGAGCACGGCCATCCAGTCTTGCTCGGGCGGTCGGTGTCGGCGGTAAGCCACGACCGCGGCGAGGTGACCTCGGTCACGACGACCGATGCCTCAGGCCACTCCGAGACGTTCGGCGGAAGCCACTTCATCTCCAGCATCCCGATCCGCGAGCTCGTTGCCCGGCTCGATCCACCGGCGCCGGCGACCGTGAGGCAGGCCGCTGAGAGCCTCGGCTACCGCGATTTCATCAGCATCGCCCTGATGATCGACCGGCGCGACGTGTTCCCAGACAACTGGATCTACATCCACGACCCCGGGGTTCGTGTTGGCCGAATCCAGAACTTCAAGAACTGGAGCCCCGAGATGGTCCCCGACCAGAGCAAGACGTGCCTCGGGCTCGAGTACTTCTGCTTCGAGGGTGATGGTCTGTGGACGACCAGGGACCCGGACCTGATCGAGCTGGCGAAAGAGGAGATGGAGCGCCTCGGAATCTGCGCCGGGACCGAGGTCTTCGACGGAGTCGTCGTGCGTCAGCGCAAGGCTTACCCGGTCTATGACGACGACTACCAGGCTAACGTCAACGTGATCCGCGAATACCTCGCGCGTGCCCTCCCGAACCTGTATCTCGCCGGGCGCAACGGAATGCACAAGTACAACAACCAGGACCACTCGATGATGACCGCGCTCCTGGTCGCGAGAAGGATCGCGACCGGCTCGGCGCTAGACCCGTGGAAGGTGAACGCCGACGCGGTGTATCACGAGGACATACGGGTCGGCGAGCGCGACGTCACCGGCAGGCTTGTCCCCGAGCGGGTGGCCGCGAGCTAGAAAGGCCCCCTCAGACGGTCTTCACTCGGGCGAAGTTCGCGGCCACGAAGCTGGCGACCGCGAGCACGGCGCAAAGAATCGCGTGCTTCGTGTGTGTGCCCGCTGCGGACGACGACGTGAATGTCGGCAGGATGCCACCCACGATGTATAGAACCGCAGCGATGACGAAGATGATGCCGAGTATCCCCAGCCCGACCGCGACCGTATTGCTTTTCACAGGCCGAAGCGTAACAAAGCCAGGCTGAGCAGCCCGGCGGCGATGCAGTACCACCCGTACGGGTCGAGCCGGCCCGAGCGGAAGTACCGCAGCAGAAATCGCGCGCTCGCGTAAGCGGCAAGGCCGGACAGCACCGCCGCCGCCACATATTCCACGACAGGCACGCCGCTCGCAAACAGCTGCGGCACCTCGATGACGCCCGCGCCGAGGATCGTCGGCGTCGCGAGAAGGAACGAGAACCGCACTGCCTCCTGGTGGCGCAGACCGGCGACGAGGCCGCCGCCGATCGTGACTCCCGAGCGCGAGATGCCGGGAATGAAAGCGAGCGCCTGGCACGCACCGACGATGGCGGCCGCGCGAAAGCTGATCCGTTCGGCCCGCGCGAAGTGCTCCTCCTGCTCCTGGCGTGTCGATCCGCGTTCGGCGCGGCGACGCAGCTGCTCGAAGCCGAGCATCAGCACGCCGTTGACGGCAAGGAACGCCGCAGCGGCGTACGGCGACGCGAACAGCGACTTGATGCGCGTTTCCAGCAGAACGCCGAGGACCGCGGCCGGGATGGTGCCGGTGAGCAGCAGCATCGCGAGGCGCTCGTTGTCATCGCGCATCTGGCCGCGGAACGCGGCGGCGAAGAAACCCCGGATGATGACGACCCACTCCTTCCGGTAAAGGATCAGCAGCGCGGTCGCGGTGCCGAGGTGAAGAAGGACGAGAAACGGCACGAACGAGGGGTCGGACTGCTTGAAGTTCCAGTGGAGCAGGCTCGGCACGATGACGGCGTGACCGAGCGAAGACACGGGGAAGAGCTCGCTGGCGCCCTGCAGCAGGCCCATGAACAGCGCCTGACCAAAAGTCACCGGGATATATTCACTGACCTATGGGAAGGCTTGCTGCGTTCAGCCCCGCCGTCAGGACCCTGGAGGAGTCGGTAAATCGCGCTCGCATCGTCGAGAAGTACGGCTACGAGTCGCTGTGGACGACCCAGCTCCCGACCGCTCGTGACGCCTCGCTGGTCCTGGCCGCCTACGCGTCCGCGACCCAGGGCGTGAAGCTCGGCACCGGCGTCCTGCCGATCTATACCCGGCAGCCGACGGCGATGGTGCAGATGGCCGCGACGCTGGACGAGCTCTCGGGCGGACGTTTCATCCTCGGCCTGGGCGTGAGCCACAGGGTCACGGTCGAAGGGATGTGGGGCCTGCGGCTCGAGAGCCCGGTCGAGGCCATGCGCGAGTACCTCACGATCGTGCGTACGAGCTTGCGCGAGGGCG
>DASZJK010000186.1:0-3688 GCA_035948155.1 Candidatus Dormiibacterota bacterium | reverse complement strand
GACCAGCGCCCGGACGTGGCGGGGCTGCGGATGCTCGGCGAAGACGGCGGTCTTGACCATCGTTGCGTCCCAGGGGAGGACGCCCGCATGATTGGCGACCAGCAGGGCGCGACCGGTCGCGGGCACGTGCTCCACGCCGCTTGTCTCGACCCGCCAGTAGCCGCGGTAAAGCGCCTTGAAGACGGTCAGGAACGACTCGGTCCACTCGGGGTCAAAGCCGAACTCGTCGACCGCGTAGTTCGGACCGCGGCGCGCAAGCTCGCGCTGCTGGTAGATGAACTGGACCACCCCCATGAGCCGGTTCATGTCGATCACCTCGCGGCCGGTCACGTCGCGCAGCCGTGTCGACAGCTCACTCAACGCTTGCAGCGCGTACATCGGCGCTCGGCGCTGCAGCCTCCGCACCGGCTTCGGCAGCCGGAAACCCCGTCGCGGCGAGACGATCTCGGCGCTCTTGCTGTTGCGCCGGCGCTCCTGCCGCGTGGTCTCGGCGATCAATTCAGGAACCTGGCGCGGCGCCGTCGCTGCTGCAGGTAAACCTGAAGCTCGTACTCCTGCGGAGGCGAGGGCGGCTCGATCTGCTCCATCTGCCTACCACGGGCCAGCGCGTCCATCGCCTGGCGCGAGCTGAACGCGGGCTTCCAACCGAACTCGGCGCCCAGCCGGGAGCAATCGACGACCGAGCCATGGGCAAGGAAGTCGGCGAGGTGGCTGGGCATGTCGACGCCCGCGAGCATCTTCAGACCGAGCCGCGAGAACCACCTGCCGTAAGGAGGCAGAACCGGCGCGTTCCGTCCGCCCATGATCCCGATCGCCTGGCTCAACAGGACCACGCCGTCGCCCGCGACGTTGAACACGCCGGCGTGGTCGCCGACGACCGCGCGGACGATCGCCTCCACCGCGTCGTCCTCGTGCAGCAGCTGCAGCCTTGGGTCGTAGCCTGCAAACGTCGGGACGATCGGGAGCGAGATGTACTTGGCAAGGCTCGTGTCCTCGCTGACGCGGTAGCCGAGGCGCAGCACGGTCACGCCGCACGCCTCGGTGCGGAGCGCGAACTCGCCGACGAGCTGCTCCATCTCGAGCAGGTCGCGCGTGACCCCTGTCGCGTAGCGGTCCCAGTTCGCCATGTCTTCGGAATAGAAGGATGGGTCGCCTGCTCCCGGGCCGTAGATCGCCTGGCTCGACTTCACGACCAGCTTGCGCACAGGGCTCGGCGCGGCGCAGCCGACCAGCACGTTCATCGTGCCGATCACGTCCGTCTCGTGGATCGATCGCTCGTCATGGGGCGAGTCGACCATGACCGCGAGATGCACAACCGTGTCGATGTGGAGCTGCCGCACGAGCTTGCCGATCACGGACAGGCGCGTGTCGGCGTGCACGAAGTCCATCTCCTCCAGCGCGCTGATTGGATCGGAGACGTCACAGCCGAAGAGAAACGGCACCTGCGGCGCCAGGCGGCGCGCCACCGCGGCGCCGAGGGGGTTGGAGACGCCCGTGATCATGATTCGCTGGGGTGGCATCAGCCTCCCAATCTAATCGCGCGCGTTAATTCGGTGCGTTTTGCGCCAGACGCACCCTTGCCGGCATTAATTCCGTGCGTTTTGCGCTGAACGCACGGAATGGTCGGTGCTTTAGGGGTAGATACCTCGGACTGTCGTCGCGTTGGCCACCCGCTGCACCGCCAGGGCGTATGCCGCCGCGCGCATGTCGATGCGCTTGTTCACCGACGTGTGCAGGATCTCGTAGAAGGCCCGCGTGATCACGTGGTGCAGCTTGGTGTTGATCTCCTCCTCCTCCCAGAAGAAGGCCTGCAGGTCCTGTACCCACTCGAAGTACGACACGATGACGCCGCCCGAGTTGGCAAGGATGTCGGGCACGACGAAGATGCCGCGCTCGTGAAGGATCGGGTCGGCCTCGGGCGTGACCGCTGCGTTCGCGCCTTCGGTGATGAGCCGCGCGCGAATGCGGGACGCGTTCTGCTCGTTGATGACGTCCTGTACCGCGGCCGGGACGAGCACCGTGACCGGGAGCTCGAGCAGCTCGGCGTTGGTCACCGCATCGGCCTTCTTGAAACCGGTCACGCTGCCACGCACCTGGCGGTGCTCGTCGAGCGCGGCCAGGTCGAGCCCGGCCGGGTTGTAGACGCCGCCCTTCGAGTCGCTGACCGCCACGATGCTCAGGCCCGCCTCAGATAGAAGACGGGTGGTCGACCGGCCGACGGCGCCGTAACCCTGCACCGCGACGGTCGGCGTCTCCTCGACGATGTGCAGGTACTTGAGAGCTTCGAGCGTGAGGTAGGTGGCGCCCCGTCCGGGCGCCTCGGCGCGGCCTTCCGAGCCGCCGACGTCGACAGGCTTGCCGGTGACCGACGCCGTCACGGAGTGACCCTGGTGCATGGAGACCGTGTCCATGATCCAGGCCATGATCTGCGGGTTCGTGCCCATGTCTGGCGCCGGGATGTCTTTCTCGGGGCCGATGAGGATGGATATCTCCGTCGCGTAGCGGCGCGTCAGGTGCTCGAGCTCGCTGTTTGAGAGCTTGCGCGGATCGACCGCGACCGCGCCCTTGGATCCGCCATACGGAATGCCGACGGCCGCGCATTTCCACGTCATCAACATCGCAAGTGCCTTGACCAGGTCGAGGTCGATGGTCGGGTGGTAGCGGATGCCTCCTTTGGCCGGCCCGCGGCTGATGTTGTGCTGGACGCGCCAACCCGTGAACACGTGCACGGAGCCGTCGTCCATGCGCACTGGGAAGTGGACCGTCAGCTCCCGCTTGACCTCGCGCAGTCCCAGGCGCGCATCTTCAGAGAGGCCGATGATGTCCGCCGCGGCGTCGAACCGCCGCTGCGCAGTCTGAAAGGCGGAAGCCCGCGTTTCCACCGCCATCTTCGCAATCCGATAGTAACTCCCGGCAGGGCTCCAGGCGCCTCCCCACGAAAGGGGAGCGCCACCCCGATCAGCGAGAGGCCTTTCGTCTACGCGGCGCGGCCGCAGCTCCGTTCTTCTTGATCTGGGCGGACAGCCTGTCCAACCGCTCGTTGACCCGGTCGATGTCCTTGCGCGTCGGGATCCGGAGCCTTCGCAGCGTCTGCTCGATCGCGTCGTCCATCACGCTTTCGAGCCCCTCGCGCCGGCGCTCGACCTGGCTGCGAAGGTCCGCGGGGACGTTGAGGGTCTTACGCACGTAATCGAGCAGCGCCTGGCCGCGGTCGTGGAGCATCTCGCCACCCGCGTCGACAAGCCGAGCGGGCCCACGCTTCTCCTCCTCGAGCACGACCTGGGAGAGGGTCACCTGCGTGAGGTCGCGGCCGTCATCGCGGTCCACAACCGTGATCTCGTGACCATCGCGCACGAGCTGCGCGATTCCCTCCAGCGTGATGTAGCGACTGGTGCGCGTGTCGTACAGCTTGCGGTTCGCGTACTTCTTGATAAGGTGTCGCTCGGGGGAGGCCGTCATTCGGAGCCCAGTCTAGTGCGGTGCGTCATGCGTTCCGCACGGGCATTTTCATGGAGGTGGCGATGGCAACGAGGAAGCGATCAGCGCGGCGATCCGGTCTTGTCGGGAGGGCGGTGAGCGCGGGTCGTCGAGCGCTGAAAGAGGCGGAGAGCCGCATCCCGCCCGACCTGCGCCGGCAGTTGGATCGGCGGCTCAAGGATGCTGACAAGACCGCGCGCGCCGCGATCAA
>DASZJK010000185.1:0-6358 GCA_035948155.1 Candidatus Dormiibacterota bacterium | reverse complement strand
AACCGCCGTCGGAGAAGACCGTCGTGAACTCCGCGGCGGTGTCGACCCCGTCCATCAGAGTGTCGACGGACACGCCCTTCCAGTTCGTGTCGAGCTTCGACCACTTGGTGACGCAGTGGATGTCCTTGGTGACGTTTTCCGTGGGGAGCGCTGCGAACTCCTTCCAGGTCCACCGCTTCGGCTGGTCGATCTCCCCTTCGATGGAAAAGGTCCACTGGTCGATGTTGACGCGCGGCGTAGGACCAGCTGACAGGACAGGCCAGTCGGTCACGACGTACTGCCCGGGCGGCACGCGCGAGCTGTCGGCGGTGTCGCGACGCTTGCCGCGGAAGCCCCGCGAGATGAACCCCATCCCGGGGCCCATTGTCGCGCTATTTCAAATGGCGCGCATCCGGTTGTTCTTGGGGTTGTGCTCGACCTCGGCCAGTCCGAGCGCCTCCAGCAGCGGCGGCATGTACATGCCGAACCGTCCGCGGAGTCCTTTCTTCAGCCCGTACCAACCGCCGACCGGATTCTTCGGGGAGCGGCCCCACGCCTCAACGGTGCCCTCGGCTGCGGGCTTCTGCTCGTCGGCGCTGCCGAGCGCCATCCAGTCGCCATATTTCTTCAGCATCGCGTGAAGGTCATCGATCGCGCGGAGCTGATAGCGGAGCTCGGTCTTCCCGACGACGCACACGATCGCCGGTGGATTCGCCGCCTCGTCCCTGTACATGAGATACGAGGACGACCCACTCGGCGTGGTCAGCTCCCACGGCGAATCCTTGGTTCCTTTGCCCTTGACCTTTGCCATCAAGCTCTCCTCCGTAACGAGTCGGTTACGTAACGTGGCCGTTACCATAACCCAAGTGCCACCCCGCGCCAAAAGGCGAGATCCATTGGATGCCCTCGGCAATCAGTATCGGCGCGACATCGTCGCGCTTCTCGCCCGCCGGCCGCGCTCGGTGCAGGAGATCGCGGACCGCATGCCGATCAGCCGGCCCGCCGTGTCGCGCCACCTCCGCGTTCTCAACGGCGCTGGGCTGATCTCCGACCAGCAGGTCGGCACCAGGCGCGTCTACCGGCTCGACAAGCCACACCTCGCCGCGGTGTGGAACGACATCGCTACGCGCTTCAAGCTCTTCGCCGAAAACACGCGATGATCGAACCGCTTCGGATCACGTTCGAGGTCGACTGCCCGCCCGACCACGCTTTCGCCACGTGGACGGGCCGCGCCACGTCCTGGTGGCCGCCCGAGCACACGGTTTCCCACGAGCCGGGGGCGGAGATCGTCTTCGAACCGCGGCCTGGGGGACGCATCTTCGAACGCACGCCCGGCGGCCGTGAGATCGAGTGGGGCGAGATCGTCGACTGGGACCCGCCGCGCCGGCTCCGCTACGTGTGGCACATCGCCACCGAGCCGAGCAACGCGACCGACGTCGAGATCGTCTTTCAGGAGCTGCCCGACTCCACAACCCGGGTCGAGATAGAGCACGGCGGCTGGGACCGGCTGGGCGAGATCGGCCAGGCATGGCGCGACGCCAACCGGGCGGGGTGGGACGGCGTGCTGCCGTCGTACAGAAGCGACGCGTCTACACCGCGACCCGCGTAAGCCGCCAGAACCGTCCCGGCGGAAACAGCGGATTGGCGGTGGCGAGCGACACGTCGAAGCTGTAGTCGCCGAGCGTCACGTGCTCGACCCCTGTCCTCGTGCTCGAGGCGAGCGGCTTGTCGACCGCGAGCGGCGGCGCCTCGAGGCGCTCGCGCAGCACCATCCCGGGCCACTCGACCAGGTCGACGTCGAACAGGGAGACCGCGTCGGCCTGTTCTCCCCACGCCGTGTTGTAGATGGCCACCGTCTGGTTGCGCTCCAGCACACGCTGCACGTGCAGGGCAGAGGACACCGCAGTGATCAGACTCTCGGCCGCGGAGAAGGCCGCGTCCAGCGTCGGCTGACCCATGACGCAGCCGTAGACCACGATGGTGTGGCTGTCGACGGTGGCGTTGGCGGCGAACAAGAAGTTGGCGCCGCTGTCGAGGCCGGAACCCGTCTTGATGCCGAAGATCCCGTCGTGCGCGAGGGCGGCGTTGACGTTGTAGACGACCCCCGCCACGGGCAGGTCCACCTGCTCCAGCGCCACGACCTGGGCGAGGACCGGATCCTGCATCGCCGCCATGCCGAGCGCCAGGAGATCGGTCGGCGTGCTCACGCTTCCGGGTGACGCGCCGCTCGTGTCGGTGAACCGTGTGTGCGACAGGTGCAGGGCCACGGCGCGCGCGTTCATCTTGTCCACGAACGTGGTCGCCGAACCGGCGTCCCATCGTGCAATGGTCTCGGCGAGGTTGTTGGCGGAGGGGATGAGCATTCCCTCGAGCACCTGAAGCTCAGTCAGCGGCTCCCCCACCTCGACCTTCACCACGGATTGCTGGCTCTGCAGGTCGAGCTGGTAGGCGCGGACGTCCTCTTCCGTCATCGTGATGATCGGGCCGCTCTGTCCTTTCTGGAGCGGCTTGTCTTTGAGCACGACAAGCGCCGTCATCACCTTGGTCACGCTCGCGGCTGGAATCGCCTGCTCGTTGCCCGAGCTGGCGATGAATCCGATGCCCTGAGCGCCGACCGCGGCGGAGCCGTGGGAGGGCCAGGGAAGGTTCGGTGCCGTGCCCTTGATGACGGTCGCCGCCGGCCGCAGCGAAGTCGGCACAGCCGCCGGGATCGGGCGTAGGTAGTTGACCGCCCCCGCCGCGACAGCGATCAGTAGAAGGACAAGGCCCACACGCCGGCGCATCCGACGAACAACTTAATCGACGCGGCGCTGTCGAAGCCCCAACCTGCTCGCGACCGGCAGCAGAAGCCCCCCCTGGACCACGAGCGAGAGCACGACCATTCCGTACGCGATCACCGACACGCCTGGGTTGACTGCCGGGTTGCCGGCCACCGACAGCGCGAGAGCGACCGAGAGCGCGCCCCGCAATCCACCCCACAGGGTCATGTGGCGCCAGGCCCACGGGATTCGCTGCCCGTTCGGATCGACCGCCGCAAGGAGACCGTAGACGGGTATGGCCCTCGCCACCAACATGATCAGGTAGGCGCCAAGCGCGACGCCCGCGTAGCCGAGCAATCGATGCGCGGGAAGCGCGATGCCCACGATCAAGAAAAGGATCGCGTTGAGGACGAAAGCGAGCAAGCTCCAGAAGCCGTGGAGCTGCGTGCCCTTCAGGCGGCCGGTGCGGCTGCCGTAGCGCGCCACCACGACACCGGCTGCGACCACCGCCACGACGCCAGACGCGTGGACGACGTCGGCGGCGAGGTACGAGCCGTAGGCCACAACGAGCGTGACGAGGATCTCGAGCTCCGCGTCGTGCACGAGCCGGAGCAGGAGCACCCCCACGACTCCCGCGGCGGCGCCCGCCACCGCACCTACGACCGTAACTTCCAGGAAACGGACGACAGCGTCGCCGGCCGATGGATGGCCGGCGAGGATCGTGCCCAGCACAGCGGCGAAGACCGCGACGCCGGTGCCGTCGTTGAGCAGGCTCTCTCCGTCGAGGATCGCCTCGACTCCGGGCGGCGCGCCGACCTGGCGCAGGAGCGTGACGACCGCGATCGGATCCGTGGCCGCGACGATTGCGCCGAGCAGGAAGGCGCTGGCCCAGTCCATGCGCAGGACGAGGTGCGTGAGCAAACCTATGAGGGTCACTGTCACAAAGACTCCAACCGTGGCAAGGAGCCCGACAGGCAGGATGCGACGCCGCAGCTCCTCCAGGTCCAGGTTCAGCGACGCCTCGAAGACCAGGCCGGGGACGAATGCGAGAAGGATCAGGTCAGGACCGATCGCGGGCAGTCGGAGGCCCGGTATCAGGCCGATCAGGATTCCGCCCACGGCGAGCAGCACCGGGTACGGCACCGCCGCCGTGGTGCGCGAGACCAGCCGCAGGACCGTGGCCGCGGCCCCAAGCACGATCAGGAAGAGCAGAAAGCTCTGGGCGGTGCTCATCGGGGCGTCGGCCATCCTCCGCCGACCAGACTTCCCGGCACACCCTGATGTGGCGCCGCACGTGCGCGCCCGCGGGCATTCTAGGCATTCGCCCGGTGGCAAGGGTGGTCACCGGGCTTCTCGTCTTACGCTTGCGATCGCGATGAAGGCGTTGGTCAAGGCGAAAGCCGAACCCGGGCTGTGGCTGCAGGACGTACCCCAGCCGAGCCCAGGTCCAGGCGAGGTGCTCATCCGCGTGCTGCGCACCGGCATCTGCGGCACCGATCTCCATATCGACTCGTGGAACGAGTGGGCGCAGCACACCATCAAGCCAGGCCTGGTTGTCGGCCACGAGTTCGTCGGTGAGGTGGTCGAGCTCGGCGAGGACGTCACCTCGGTCTACCCCGGCGAGATCGTGGGCGCCGAGGGCCACATCACGTGCGGCAAGTGCCGCAACTGCCTGGCCGGCCGTCGCGCCCTCTGCGCCAACACGGTCGGCATCGGCGTTCACCGCGACGGGGCGTTCGCGGAGTTCATCGTCATGCCGGCCGGCAACCTGTGGCCCCACCTGACCCCCCGCGAAGGCTCCGCTGAGACTTCGCGGAGATTTTCGGACACCGATCTCGACGTCTTTTCGATCTTCGACCCGTTCGGCAACGCGGTCCATGTCGCTACGCAGTACCGCCTCGTGGCGGAGGACGTTCTCGTCACTGGCGCCGGCCCGATCGGGATCATGGCCGCGATGGTCGCTCGCCACGTCGGTGCGCGTTTCGTCGTCATCACCGACGTAAGCGACTACCGCCTCGAGCTGGCGCGCAAGGTCGGCGTGACCAAGGCGGTGGACGTGCGCAAGACGCGGCTGCACGAGGTGCAGCAGGAGCTCGGGATGAAGGAGGGATTCGACGTCGCGTTTGAGATGTCGGGCGTGCCGAGCGCGATGCGCGAGATGATCGACAACATGGCCCACGGCGGCCGGATCGCGATGCTAGGCCTGCCCGACCACGAGTTTCCGATCGACTGGTCGCAGGTCGTCTTCAAGATGCTCACGCTGCGTGGCGTCTACGGCCGGCAGATCTTCGAAACCTGGTACCAGATGTCGGTGTTCGTGCAGAGCGGCCTGGACATCTCGCCGGTGATCACGCACCGGTTTCCCTATCAGCAGTACAAGGAGGCGTTCGCGGTGGCGCACTCCGGGCAATGCGGCAAAGTCGTTCTCGATTGGAGTAGCTGATGTTCGAACGAATGCGGTCGCACCTCGTCACGCAGCTGGAAGAGATTCGCACCGCCGGCCTGTGGAAGCCGGAGCGGGTGATCGAGTCACCGCAGGGCGCCACCGTCGCCGTCCTGCAGCGTGACGTGCTCAACCTCTGCGCCAACAACTACCTCGGCCTCGCCGATCACCCCGAAGTCGTGGCGGCAGCCAAGGAAGCGCTCGACCGCTGGGGCTACGGCATGGCCTCGGTCCGATTCATCTGCGGCACGCAGGAGGTGCACAAGGAGCTCGAGGCCGCGCTGACCGAGTTCCTCGGCACCGAGGACACCATCCTCTACTCATCCTGCTTCGACGCGAACGGTGGAGTCTTCGAGGCGCTGCTCGACGAGAGCGACGCGATCATCTCCGACGCGCTCAACCACGCCAGCATCATCGACGGGATCCGACTCTGCAAGGCGAAGCGCTTCCGCTACGCCAACCGCGACATGGAGGACCTCGAGCGCCAGCTCAAGGACAGTCAGGACGCGCGCTTCCGCCTGGTGGTCACGGACGGCGTCTTCTCGATGGACGGCTACATGGCCCCGCTCCCGGAGATCTGCGACCTCGCCGAGAAGTACGACGCCATGGTGATGGTGGACGACTCGCACGCTGTGGGGTTCATCGGCGCCAACGGCCGCGGCACCCACGAACACCACGGCGTGATGGGCCGGATCGACGCCATCACGGGCACGCTCGGCAAGGCGCTGGGGGGCGCGAGCGGCGGCTACGTCTCTGGACGCGAGGAGCTCGTCGCGATGCTGCGGCAGCGCTCTCGCCCGTACCTGTTCTCCAACTCCGTCCCGCCTCCGATCGTGGCGGCGAGCCTGAAGGTGCTGGAGCTGATCCGCGACGCGAAGGACCTGCGCACGCGACTGGCCGACAACACGAAGTTCTTCCGCGCCCGGATGACCGAGGAGGAGTTCGACATCCTGCCAGGCGACCACCCGATCGTCCCCGTGATGATCGGCGACGCCGCGGCGGCCTCGCGCGTGGCCGCGGCGATGCTGGAGCGGGGCGTCTACGTGGTGGGCTTCTCCTACCCTGTCGTGCCCCAGGGCAAAGCCCGGATCCGGACGCAGGTTTCGGCGGCGCACACGCGTGACGACCTCGAGCGCGCGGTCCGCGCCTTTGCCGAAACGCGAAAGGAACTGGCCAC
>DASZJK010000184.1:0-5658 GCA_035948155.1 Candidatus Dormiibacterota bacterium | reverse complement strand
TCAGCGCAGGGTCGTGCATGTTCACGGGCCTCGGCTTGATCCCAGAGTTCCCCAAAACGGTCGATCCCACCCGGATCGCCGCGCAGATCGTCACCGGCGTGGGCTTCCTTGGCGCCGGCAGCATCCTGCGCCAGGGAGAACTGGTGCGAGGGCTGACGACCGCGGCGTCGATCTGGGTCGCCGCCTCACTCGGAATGGCGGTGGGATTCGGCTACTACTGGCTTGCGGTCTTCGTGACGATCGTCGTCGTGATCGTGCTGTTCGTGCTCAAGCCCGTGGAGGAGCGCTTCTTCAAGCAGCGCGGACATAGACGCGAGACCGACCAGCTGCAGGACGAGATCCATACGTGAAGGCAGGAAGCATCGCGATCGTCACCGACTCGACCGCCGATCTTCCATCACAGCTGACGCGCACTCGTTCCATCACGGTCGTGCCCCTGACGCTCAACTTTGAAGGCCGCTCGCTTCTCGACGGCATCGACATCCGACCCTCTGAGTTCTACCGCAAGCTCCCCAACGCGACGACGCATCCGACCACCTCGCAACCATCTGCGGGTCGTTTCGCGGAGGCGTACGCCGAGCTTCTGACCGACCATTCCGACGTCATCTCCATCCACATCTCCGAGAAGCTCAGCGGGACATACGCGTCGGCGGTGCAGGGCGCTGAGATGACGGATTCGAAACGTGTCCATGTCATCGACTCACAGCTGGTGTCGATGTCGCTAGGTCTCATCACCCTCGCCGCGTCGGAGATGGTTTCGCGAGGCGACGGCGCGTCGTCGATCGTCGACCGCGTCAACGCGATGCGCGACCAGGTGCAGACGTACTTCTCGGTTGCGACCCTCGAGTTCTTGCGCCGCGGCGGGCGTATCGGCCGCGCGAGCGCAATGCTCGGATCGGTGCTGCAGGTGAAGCCGGTGCTCTGCATTCGGGACGGGCTCGTGACGCCGCTGGAACGCGTGCGCACCTTCGACCGCGCGCTCAACCGCGTGGTCGAGCTGACGCGCGAGGTCGATAGGGGCAAGGGGTTGTGCGTCATCGTCGGGCATGCGGACGCCGAGGCCGACGCCGAGCGAGTGGCGCGCGAGCTCGAGCCCAACTGCGAGACGCTGATGATCCAGCCGCTCGGCCCGGTGGTCGGCGCGCACGCCGGACCGGGCGTGGTCGGAGTCGGCGTCTACCCCGCCGACATCCTGCCGCTCGGGATCAAATCCTTCGCCACCGCACAGACCCCGGCGTGACCGACTTGACCACACGACCCTCGACGGCCAGCGCCTGCAGGTGCGCGAGTCCCTCCTGCAGCGCGAGCCTTTTCTCGTAGAGGTTTTCGCGAGGACCCCAGAGCTCGAGGGCAACCTGCCATCCGCTCTTCTCGTCTTGATCCACGATCTCCAGGATCTGATCGAAACGGCGCCGGTGATGGCGCGTCAGCGCCTCCACGCGCGACGCGATCGTTGCGAACGGCCTGCCATGGGCGGGCAGCACCTGCCGCGGCTCGAGCGCGGCCATGCGGCGCAGCCCCTCGAGGTAGTCGTGCAGCGGATCCGGGGTGCTCTGTGGATGCAGCCCGATGTTCGGCGACAGCTCGGGAAGGATGTGGTCGCCGGCGAACAGGAGGCCCGACTCCTTTTCGAAGAGGCAGACGTGCCCCGGTGAATGCCCTGGGGTCCACTCGATGTGCATGGTGTGATGGCCCATGGCGACGTCCTCGGCGCCGTCGAGCTGCACGGTGGGATCGGCGGGCTTTACGAGCTGGCTCAACGCGCGCTGCGAGTTGCTCAGCACCTCCGCCTCGTCACGAGGCAGGCCGTTGATCAGGAGGTAGCGGCGCACTTCCTCGACGAGGTGGTCGAGCTCGACGTATCGAGGGTGGACGAGCGGTACCTCGAGGCGGTGCATGTAGAGATCTGCGCGCCCTTCGCCGGCGAGCGTTCCCGCGGCGCCGTAGTGGTCCGGATGGATGTGCGTGACCACGAGCTTGCGCAGCCGGCGGGCGCCCAGCTGCTGCATGCCGCGGCGGATCATCTCGACCGACTCCTCGGAGTTCATCCCGCAGTCGAGCAGGTCTGCGTCCTCGCCATGCTTGAAGAGGAAGACGTTGACCAGGCCATCCTCGAATGGGATCGGGAGCCGGAGCTCGAACACGTCGGTCGCGACCTCGGTCAGGGCCAGTTCCAGAGCCATCTCCGGCATTGTCGCGGGAGCCGTGTATCTAAGATGAGTACTTGTCCGTACCCGAACGTACTAAAAACTGGAACCGAAAGCTTCAGGGAGGTTTCGATGTCCGAAGTCCAGATGACCCCCGACCAGATCGTGGACGCCATGCCGGAGTACCTCATCGCCGAGAAGGCGGGCTCCACCGATGCGACGATCCAGTTCGACCTGAGCGGCGACGGGGGCGGCAAGTGGTGGCTCAAGATCCACGATGGCAAGGCCGAGTCCGGCAAGGGTGACGCGCCGGAGCCGCCGAAGCTAACGCTGCTGGCCGACTCTCACGACTGGGTGAACATCATGACCGGCAAGCTCGACGGCACCGCCGCGTTCATGCAGGGCAAGCTCAAGATCAAGGGCGACATGGGTCTGGCGATCAAGATGCAGTCGCTGTTCCGAAGGCCGAGCTAGCGTCATCAGTAGGTGAACTTCCAGGTCGCGAGCCTGGAGGACATCTCCCCGCCCAGGTCAAGAAGGCTGGGATGCACGTCAAGGATCACGACGTCATGCGGCGTCAGCGCGACCAGGCGGCCATCGGCCAGTCTGACGGCGTCGAGCGCGTTGCCCCAGTCGACGGGATCGCCCCTGGACGCATGAGGAAGCTTGGCGACCAGCCAGGTGCTGAGGTCTGACGCGCCTCCCCGATCGTAGGTCGAGATGATCATGAACCCGAAAAGACCTGTCTCGGTCGGGCAGCTCGCAGGCGTTCCAGACGCCGGTGTCGGGCACTGCGGCTTGCAGCCGGTCAGGCATGTGATCTCGAACGTCAGGTCCACGCCGGAGGGAGTGTCGGTTGTCTGTAGCTTCTGCGTGTATCTCCAGGAGCTCGGGTAGCAGAAGCCCCACCCGAGCTGCTGGTCCGAGTAGGGGTGGTCCCCTGTGGCGCACTTGAGATCACTGCCGTTCTGAGGTAGGGTAGGCACCGGCCGCGGGCCCGAGCCGACCTGGCAGCTGGCCAGGAGAAACACCAGGGCTGCTGCGGCCAGGATTTTCGGGGGGATCGGCGGCGGGGACGGCATAAGGCGACTAATTGTGGGGGCGGGTACCCGCGTCCGTGCACGCGTTCCGCTCAAGGAACCAAACACGACCGCGGTCGGTATTGAGTTTGGAAGGGGGTTTGCAATGGCTGCAAAGAAGAAAGGGAGCGCTCCCGAGGAGAGGCTGGAAGCCGACCGACGGCTGCTCGAGCTGCTGGCCGCGCAGTGCGGTGAGGAGGCAGGCCTGCACCGGCCCCTGAACGACGTCGTCGGGGGCGTGATCACCGGGATCCCCGAGGAGACCGACCTCGCCCAGGCCCTGTCGGACCGCGAGACGAGCGACATCCTCGTTCACCTGCTCGACCAGAACCGGGAGCAGGTCGAGAGAGCCCTCGAGCGGCTGCGGGAAGGCACGTACGGCGTCTGCGAAGGCTGCGGTCGCCGCATCCCCGAGGCGCGGCTGCGCTACCAGCCGGCCGCAACGCGGTGCGTGGAGTGCCAGGGCCACTGGGACCGGATCAACGGGAGAACGGCTTAAGTCTTGTAAGTGAGGTTTCCCCACATAGTGGGGAGGTGGCGCGCAAGCGCCGGAGGGGCCGCGGCCACCGACTAACCTGTCCGCGTGCGCGCGCGAGTCCCGTGGCCGTGGATCGCGCTGTTCGCCTCGATCAAGCTCGCGGTGACAGTCTCGGTGTCCAACCGCTACGGCTGGCACGGCGATGAGCTCTACTTTGTCGCCGCGTCCCGCCACCTTGACTTCGGATACGTGGACTTCCCGCCGGTCGTGCCGCTGCTCGCGGCGGCAGACCAGGCCATCGCGCCGGGATCGCTGGTCGCGCTCCGACTCCTGGCCGCGCTGGCCGGCTGCGCGGTCCTCGTCCTGACCGCGCTCATCGCCCGCGAGCTCGGCGGATCGACGCGAGCCCAGGCATGGGCCGCCCTCGCCCTGCTCCTGTCCCCGGTGTTTCTCGGCGCGAACGCGCTCTTTCACACCGCATCGTTCGACCAACTCGCGTGGGCGGCGGCAGTCCTCGTGTTCGCGCGCTTGCTTCGCACGGGCGACCAGCGCCTGTGGCTTGTCATCGGTCTCGTGGTCGGTATCGGCCTCGAGACGAAGCACACCATGGTCGCCCTACCCGTCGCGATGTTCGCGGGCCTGCTCGCGACGAATCGCAGAGCGACGCTGCTCTCCGCATGGCCCTGGATGGGTGTCGCACTGGCCCTGCTCATCTTCCTGCCCAATCTCATCTGGCAGGCGACGCACGACTGGATCAGCGTGCAGTACGTCCTGTCGCACCGCGGCCACACGGACGGCCCTTTCGCCTACTGGTGGCAGCAGGCGCTGGTCTTCATCAACCCGGTGTTTCTGGTGCCGGTTGCGCTGGGCCTGTTGGCGCTGCGCAAGGATCAGCGGTTCGTCGCCCTGACCTACGTGTTCGTCGCGGTGCTGCTCGTCTTTTTCGTCCTGGGGGGCAAGTCCTATTACGCAGCGCCGATCTATCCGCTCGGTTACGCCGCAGGCGCGATATGGCTCGACCAGAGGCTGAGGAGGAAGATCTGGATCGGCGGACTTGCCGCGGCCGCGACAGGGGTGACGCTTGTGCTCGCGACCGCGCTGCTTCCGATCGCGCCAGTGCCCAACAGCACCTTCATGGATGAGATCGGATGGCCGGAGCTCGCGCAGCAGACGGCGCAGGCGTACGACAGCATTCCTGCGGGGCAGCGCGGAAACGCAATGATCGTCGCGCACTACTACAGCCAGGCCGCAGCGATCGACTTCTACGGACCGGACCTCGGTCTACCCCACACCGTGAGCCCACACCTCAGCTACTGGTACTGGGCGCCGGCGCGCATGGATCCGATGACGGTGGTCATGGTCGACTTCACGCTCGACGAGGGGAATCAGCTGTTCAGCGACTGCCGGCAGGTGGGGACGGTGACCAACTCGTTGGGCATCCACAACAACACTTACGGCGCGCCGATCCTCGTATGTTCGAACCCACGCAGGCCGCTGTGGCAGGCGTGGAAGTCGCTTCAGACGCTGGACTGACCCCGTCGCCCGGACAGCACGCCGCCCGCGCCAAGAGCCGCGCCGACGATGACCATCGCCGAGCCGATCCAGAACCACTTCATGTCACCGGTCATGATGCTGCCGGGAATGAAGCCGAGCCCCTGACCGGCAAACACCGCGCCGATCAAGAGCACCAGCGCGCCTACGATCACAAGCGCCGCTCTCACGCCAGTTGATTACGTTGCGTGGTTACTAGAGCCCGCCGTAGACGACTGACTTCTCTTCGGTGTACTGCATGAACGCCTCGACCCCATGCTCCTTGCCGAAGCCCGACTGCTTGGTTCCGCCGAAGGGCAGCTCGTCGTGCGCGACGACGAGAGCATTCACCCACGTGTAGCCGGCCTCCAGCTCGAGGACCGCCCGGTGGGCGGCGGCCATGTTCGTGGTCCAGATCGACGAC
>DASZJK010000183.1:0-8121 GCA_035948155.1 Candidatus Dormiibacterota bacterium | reverse complement strand
TGAAGGTCAGGGTCCCCTGGATCACGAACCCAAGCTGCTCGTTCTCGTGGTGGTGCTCGGGTACCGCAACGTTGGGGCCGAGGTCGACTGACGCAAGGGTCATGCGATCGCCGTTGACAACCCGCGCGGTGGCCCCGCCCCAGATCGCATACGGCCGTAGCTCCGCGAGCGGACGAAAGGTTTTACTCGGCCGGGCGCGCGCAGGGCGCACTTCTTTACTCAAAGACGCGGTCGATGATGGTGGCGGTGCCGAGCCCGCCGCCGCAGCACATCGTCTCCAGGCCGTAGCGAAGATCGCGCCGCTCGAGCTCGTAGAGCAGGCGGTTCATCAAGATTGCGCCCGACGCGCCCAGCGGGTGGCCCATCGCGATCGCGCCGCCATTGACGTTGGTCTTGGCGAGGTCCGCCCCCGTCTCCTTCTGCCAGGCCAGGACGACCGAGGCGAAGGCCTCGTTGACCTCGAACAGGTCGATGCTTCCGAGCTCCAGCCCTGCCCTCTTCAGAACAGCGGCGGTGCCCGGGATCGGTCCCTCGAGCATCAGCACCGGGTCGGTGCCCACGACCGCCTGCGCGCGAATGCGCGCCCGCGGCTTCAGGCCAAGCTCCTTCGCCTTCTCGAGCGACATCAGCAGGACAGCCGCCGCTCCGTCAGAGATCTGGCTCGAGTTGCCCGCGGTGATCGTGTGCTCCGGGTTGAACGCCGGCTGCAGCGCCGCGGTCGCCTCGTAGTTGGCGTTGGCGCGGATCCCCTCGTCGTGGCTGAAAATCTCCGGCTGGCCGTTGGATATGTCCACGGGCATGATCTGCGACGTGAAGTAGCCCTTCTCCGTCGCCTCGTGCGCGCGGTGGTGGCTCTCGACGCTGAACTCGTCCATCGCCTTGCGCGTGATGCGGTACTTGCGCGCCATGAGCTCCGCCGAGATTCCCTGCGGCACGAGGTCGTAGAGCTCGGTCAGCTCGGGCGGAAACGGAACGCCGGGCTGCATCGCGTTCGATCCCATGGGCACACGGCTCATCGACTCGACGCCGCCCGCGATCGTGACGTCGCACACGCCGGACTGGATGAGGTTCGCCGCGAAATGGATCGCCTGCTGGCTCGAGCCGCACTGCCGGTCGACTGTGGTCCCGGGCGTTGTCACCGGGAAGCCCGCCGTGAGCCACGCGTTGCGCGCGACGTTGAGACTCTGCTCGCCCACCTGGGTGACGCAGCCGAAGACGACATCGTCGACCTGATCGGGCTCGATGCCCGCGCGATTGACGATCTCCTTGAGGACCAGCGAGCCGAGGACGACCGGGTGGGCGTCTTTCAGTTTCCCGTTGCGCTTTCCAATCGGTGTGCGTACTGCCTCGACGATCACGACTTCGCGCATTGCTCAGCGTCCTCCTCTAATGACTCGCGTTGCTCTGTGTCAAGCCACCAACATTTGCCTGGCGATTGCATTTTCTTGTCTGTTGACGTGCCCTTAGGGGGCTGTTAACTTTCGCGACGCCCCAAGCGGCTGAGTACGGTAAACCTGAGGATACCGAACGTCGAGTAGGTGGAAGGTCCGGGGCAACCCGGGATGGAAACCGAAAAACGCATAGGGGACTTCAGGGTAAACAGGAAGGTCTCTTGGGGCATTACTTTTCCCCAGAACCTCCACACGGGCAGACTAATTCGAATAGCCCAGTTTTGACGCCTCCGCGCAGGCTTTGTCCACAGCCTCGGCGTCGAATTCAGCTCCTTCTCGCCGCAGCCTCCTGACGCCGTCTGCGAGCCGCCCGATCGGGTCGGGATCCTCGTAGTGAAGCCAGCGATACGCGTCCGGCCGAGACGCGCCCGGGTGCGCCGCCAGGTACGCCTGGACCGTCAACTGTTCGACGTCCCTTAACACACCGGCCCCGACCAGGGATGCGAACTCCTGGCCGCCCATCCAGTCGAGGAGGCGCGAGAGGCGTTCGCTCAGGAAGGCGCCGCGGGTATGTCGTAGACGCTCGTGCGCAGGGTACAGATGAAGGGCAGGTTGCGGTACAGCTCGCGGTAGTCGAGACCGTAGCCGACCACGTAGTCGTTCGGGATCTGAAACCCGACGTACTTCAGCGGCACGCTGACCATCCGGCGCAGGGGACGGTCGAGCAGCGTGACGATCTCGAGCGAAGCCGCCCCGCGGCCCTTCAGCTCGGAGACGACGTAATCGATCGTGAAACCGGTGTTGATGATGTCCTCGACCAGCACGACATGCCTGCCCTCGATCGGATAGTCGATGTCGCGAACGATCCGGACGCGGTCCTGCGGCTGCGCTCCGGCGTAGCGCTTGAGGTCCAGGTAGTCGATGACGAACGGCACCTTGATATGCCGGGCCAGGTCGGCGAGGAAAAAAGTGATTCCCTTCAGCACGCCGACGAGCACGATCGACTGACCGCGGTAGTCGCGCGAGATCTTGCGGCCGAGGGCGCGAACACGCGACTCGAGCTCGACAGGTGAGATGAGGATCTCGCCGATGTCTTCCTTGCGCAGGTGCTGCACCTCGAGCGCCCCGTACCCGGCTTTGGCCAGCAGCTGCTGGTAGTCGCGCCGGTAGAGAAGGCGGACGTTGAGCTCCGGGTACAGCTCGCGCACCAAACGGAGCTTGCGGTTCTTCGGTGTCACGAGCGACTGCTTCATCGTCGTCAGCTCGAGATAGAGGTCGTGCTCGGGCAGGTAGAAGTCCGGAGTGAACATCTCGGCCACGCGTGCGCCCTCCCACGCGATCGGGAATGAGACGGGCTCGTACTGCCAGCGTATGCGGTAGTAGTCGAGGAAGCGCGCGAACTCCTGCTCTGACGGATGCGCGAATTCCACACGGGAGTGAGCGGGGCCGGTACGCCTGACCAGTCGCGAGCGCTGCCTGACCGGGCGGCGCCATTTCTGAGGGACGGAGTTGAGCGACGACGCCAAGGGAACGGTCGTGATTGTACTCTCGGCTGTGGAGGTCCTCGAGATGGGCACACCGGCGCAGCGGATGGTCGCCGAGCAGCTGCGCCCACACGGCGTGACCGACGAGCGCGTGCTGCAGGCGATGGCCTCAGTCCCTCGCGAAGAGTTCCTCGCGCCCCGGATGCGGAGGCACGCATACGAAGACCGCGCTCTGGCGATCGAGTGCGGGCAGACGATCTCCCAACCCCTGGTCGTCGCGTTGATGATCCAGGCCGTGGCGCTGCAGCCCGACGACGCCGCGCTCGAGGTCGGCACCGGTTCTGGTTACGCGGCCGCGGTCCTGAGCCGCCTCTGCCGCAAGGTCATCACCATCGAGCGCGAGCCGGCGCTTGCCGAGCATGCCTCGGAGGTGCTGCGGCGTCTCGGCTTCGACAACGTAGAGGTCGCGGTCGGCGACGGAAGTCTTGGCTGGCCGGCCGAGGCGCCGTACGACGTGATCCTGGTCGCCGCCGCTGCACGCGATGTTCCGGCGGCGCTCATCAAGCAGCTGGGCGACCGCGGCCGCATGGTGATCCCCGTTTCAGTCGGCAACGACGAGCCCCAGGACCTGCGCGTCTATGAACGCCGCGGCGACGAGGTGAGCTACCGCTCGCTCTTTCCGGTCTTATTTGTGCCCCTGCGAACTGGCGAACTGTAAAGGGATCTAAGGACTGGGTGAGGCTTTCGGCGAGGGCGAGGCGGACGCCGGCGGCGTGCCCGTGGAGCCGGAGATCGACTGCAGCTGCTGGAGGATCTGACCGACCGTCTGCATCTCGGTCCCGAACGTGGTGAAGTCGCCCCTGGCCAGCGCCGCGTACGCGGCCTGGTAGTGCTGGTTGGCCTGGGCGATCAAGCTCTGGATCTGCGCGACCTGCGCGGCGGTGTACGTGGAGGGCGGCGGGCCCGTGTTCGTCGGCGGCGGCGCGGCGCCGACAAGCTGCTGGATCGCCTGGGCCAGGGTGTCGGTGTAGACCACCTGGTTCTGGTTGGCGAGGATCACCTTCTTCAGCTCGGGCAGGGCCGACTGTTCGCGCGCCCGGAGGTAGACCGGCTCGAAGTAGAGGAATGAGTTGCCGATCGGCACGACCAGCAGGTTGCCCTGCTGCACCTGCGAGCCCGCCTGGCTGAACAGCGTGAAGTCCGCGGAGATCGTTGTGTTCTGGTTGATCCGGTTGGCGACGAGCTGCGGCCCGTCGATCACCTTGCCCTTGGGCAGCACGTAGGCGGTGTACTCGCCGTAGTGGGCTCCGTCGCTTCGCGCCGCCAGCCACGAGACGAGGTTGTTCTTGTTCAGGGGCGTGAAGGGCATGATCAGAAGGAACTCGGCCTGCTGCTGTCCCGGGAGCCGGAACAGCACGTAGTACGGGGTCACCGGCGCGGCTGCCGTCGTCGGCGAGTTCTGCGCGGTGGGGATCGACCAGACGTCCTCGCGCGCGAACAGCACCTTCGCGCCGTCAGAGTCGGCGTTGACGTGGTAGACCGCGTACACGGCGACCTGCGCGTTGAACAGGTCTTCGGGAACACGGAGGTGGGCGCGCAGCCCTGATGGCATCGAGTCGATGGGCTTGAACATCGAGGGAAACGTCGCCGCGTAAGCCTTGATGAGCGGGTCCTTCGAGTCGATCATGTAGAAGGTCGTCGTCCCTTCGTACGCGTCCATGACGACCTTTACAGAGTTGCGGATGTAGTTGATGGAGCTGTCACCGAACTGCTGGGCCTGCGCGTAGGGATACGTGGATCCGGTCGTGTACGCGTCGAGTATCCAGTAGAGCCTTCCATCGACGACGACCAGGTACGGATCGCCGTCCAGCGTCAGGAATGGCGCCATCGCCGAGACGCGGTCGGTGATGCTGCGCCGGTAGAGCATCAGCGACTTGTCGGTCACCTGTCCGGAGACCAGCAGGTTGAAATCGCTCAGGCGCAGCGACCACAGCGCCTTGTTGACGCTGGTCATCGGCACGCCGTGCGAGCCCTTGTAGTTGTTGAACACGTCCTGGCCGCCTTGCGGGAAGTCGAACTCATTGGTCTTCGTCGGCGCGATCACGTAGTCATTGGTGGTTTCGCCGAAGTAGATCGCGGGCTGGGTGATGGTCAGCGGCCCGGTCGGCGGCACGTCGCTCACGACGTACTGGGGCAAGCCCTCGGGCCCCACGCCATTGACAGGACTCCCCGCCGCGCCGTACCCGTGCGTGTACTGCAGGTGGATGTTCACCCACTGCTGCGCCTGCGCGGCAAGCTTCGCCGTGTCCATCTCGCGGGCGCTGATCTCGATCTGCTGGTACTGCCCGTTGATGATGTAGCGGTCGATGTCGATGTCGTTGAAGGTGTAATACGTGCGCAGGGTCTGCTGCTGCGTGTACGTGTCCTTGAGCTCGGAGTAATCCCACAGCCGTAGGTTGTTCACGGTCACCTGGTCGTTCTGCACGTCCTGGGCCGTGAGCGGCTGGTCGCCGCTGAAGTTGCTCACCGCGACGTTCGAGAGCCCGTAGGCGGCGCGCGTGCCGGCGATCTCGCGCTGGATGTAAGGAAGCTCATAGGTCTGGGCGTTGGGTGTTACCTGCACGCCCTGGACGAACCCGGGCACAGCCTGCGCGACGATCGTCAGGACGATCCACGCACCGACCGCCACGACGGGCAGCCAGAGCCGCCGGATCCATGCGTTGGCGACCAGCCCACCGGCGAGGACGATCCCCGCAGCCGACTGGAACGTGTACAGCGGCAGCCGCGCGTTGACGTCCGTGTAGGCCGCGCCCCACACGACGCTGCTGTTGTGCGAGTAGAGGAGGTCATAGCGACCCAGCCAGGTCGCCACGGACAGCGACACCCCAAAGAACGCGATCAGCACCGACACGTGGGCGAGGGCCTGCGGCGTCGGCCTGAAGTCGAAGCTGTCGCCACGCCACGCGTAGAGGGCCCCGATCAAAAGCACCGTCATGAAGTCGAGGCCGAGGGACCAGTTGGTCGCGGCGTGCAGGAACGGCAGCGTCAGCAGATAAAAGGAGATGTCCTGGCCCAGAACGGGGTCGGTCGTGCCCGTGGGCGTCGCGTGCAGGAAGAGCGCGAGCGACTGCCACTGCCCGAACGCGCCGCCGGCGAGGATGAGCGAGATCACGGCCGACGCGCCGAGGCTGATCCAACCAGCCGGCCCGCGGAAGATCGAGCGGCGGATTCCGACCGCGCGGAGGGCGGCGCCGGTGCGTGACCGCAGAGCGATCGCAACGTTCACCGCGAGGTACGCGAACGCGAGGATGAAAGAGCCGAGACCGAGCGTCCACTCCAGCGTCAGCCGCGTCGTGTAAACGTCCCGGTAGCCGAGCGCGTCGTACCACTGGAGCTCGGTGATGAAGCCGACGATCGGGCTCGCCGCGATGAAGATCAGGACCGCGAGCCCGAACAGCGCGACCCCGCCCCAGAACCGGCGGGGGATCTGCGGCACGCGGATCTCCCTGCCGGCTTCGAACGGCCCGCGGCGCTCGAACGGATCAAACGGACGGTACTGCCTACCCACTCTCCAAAGAACTCTAGACGGACGCTAGAGCTCGATCGTCTCCCGAGAAGTCCTCGCTGGCGCCGGCCGGTGGATGGTCGAGGTGCCAGCGCACGCTGGCGCGAAGGCAGTCGGCCGGGTCTGACGTCGTCCATCCGAGCACTGTCCGTGCCTTCCAGGCGCTGGCGGCGACGTGCTGCGCAAGATTGCCGGTCTCCTGGAGGTCTTCGGGGAGCTTGTCATCCTGCACGCGCACCAGCTCGGCGTCCGATCCCGCCGCCTCGAGGATCATCCGCGCCCACAGGCGCATCGAGTAGTTCCGGTCCTCGCACAGGTTCAGCACGCCGGTCACTGCCGGCTTTTCCAGCGCAAGGCCTATCGCCCGCGCGATGTCGCGAACGTAGCCGCGGCAGGTGAGCCACGAGCCCGCGCCGAACGGGATCTGCTTCCGTCCCGCGCGGACGCGTCGAAGGATGAACTCCTCGCGGCGCTGGTAGTCGCGCTCGCCGTAGACCATCGGGAGCCGCACCGAGAGCGCTCCCCGCGGGAGATAGACGTCCTCGACGTCGAGCTTGTCGTAATTCTCGCGGCCCGCCAGCTTGCCGCGATAGGGATAGCGGTCGGACCGGACCGGCGATTCCTCGGTGATCGGCACGGGGTCGGTCTCGCGGTCGACGAGAACGGAGCCGAACGCGCGGTAGACGTCCATGCTCGAGATGACGATCCATCGCTTCGCCTTCGGGACCGCCTCCAGCGCACCCTCGGCGTCGCCGCGGGTGAGGGCGAAGAAATCGATCACGGCGTCCGCCCCGAAGGCGTCGAGCTCGGAGCGATGCGCAGCCAGCTCGGCCCGATCACAGTGCAGGTGGGGAGCCTGCGGGAGGTCGTCGGGCTCGAGCTGGCCGCGATGGACGATCAGCAGCTCATGGCCTGCCGCGGCAAGCTCTTCGACGGTCGCGCGGCCGATGAACCGCGTCCCGCCGAGAACCACGACCCTCACTTGGTCGCGGCGGCGGTCACCATGTGCGGATTCTTTTCGACGATCAGGTCGATCAGGCCCCAGTCCTTGGCCTGCTCCGGCGTCATGAAGAAGTCGCGCTCCATCGCGCGCTCGACGTCCTCGAGCTGGCGCTTGCAGTGCTTGGCGTAGATGCGGGCGACCTGCTCGCGCTGGCGCAGGATCTCCTGGGCGTGGATCTGGATGTCCGTCGCCTGGCCCTGGATTCCCTGCGTGAATGGCTGGTGGATGAGGATCTGCGCGTGGGGGAGCGACATACGCATGCCCGGGTCGCCCCCGGCAAGCAGGATCGACGCGCCGCTCGCCGCGAGACCGGTGCACAGGGTCGCGACCTTGGGACCGACGTACTGCATCGCGTCGTAGATCGACAGCGCCGCGGTGAGCGACCCGCCCGGGCTGTTGATGTAGATCTGGATGTCCTGCTCTGGCGCCTCGTTCTCGAGGAACAGGAGCTGCGCGGTCACGGTGGTCGCCATGTCGTCGTCGATGACGCCGCGCACGAAGATGACGCCGTCTCGGAGGAGACGCGAGTAGATGTCGTAGGCGCGCTCGCCACGCCCGTCGTTCGTGATCACGGTCGGGATGAGATGCACTGGACTACCTCCTGTTGCGCATGAAGCCGATGGGTTCCTTGGCCGGCGGCGGCGGGTTTGCCATCGCCAGGTAGGCGCTGAAGTCGGC
>DASZJK010000182.1:0-2091 GCA_035948155.1 Candidatus Dormiibacterota bacterium | reverse complement strand
CATCCGCGCGACGAGCAGTCCGGCGAACCGCCCCTCGACCTGGATCGGGATCGCGAACGCGTCCTGCGGCGCGCCGACCAGGTCGAGCAGCGCCCGCAGCCGCCGGCCGCCGGCCGATGCGGTCAGGGCGCGCAGCAGCTGGGCGCTATCGCTCACGGGTACGTGCGGCGCCATCTCGCCGTTGTTGGAGCGGCGCACGAGCTCGCCGTCTTCCAGGAGCCAGAGCTCGCCCTGCGAGCCGGCGAGCGAGAGGCTCACAAGGCGCGCCATCTCGGAACGGGCGCGGTCGGGCTCGGTCGGAGTCAGCTCGGTGAACGCGGCGACTGCTTCGAGGGTGCGGATGCGGCCGCGGGTCTCGGCGACAAGCCGGGCGTTCTCGATCGCAACCGCGGCGTGACGCGCGAAGTCGAGCGCCGCGGCGCTCGGCTCCGCCACAAGCGTGGATGCATGCACCGCGCCGATCGCGCCGACCAGGCGCTCGCCGTACCAGAGCGGGACCAGGTTCCACGCGTAGTCGTGCGCTTTCCCGCTGACGATTCCACCGGGCGCGACGCGATCATCGCTGCTGAGCCCGGCCCAGCCAAGCACTTCCTCCGCCGCGGCGTCGCCGCTTCCGCGGGTCGCGGTGACGCGGCCCTCGGTGTCGAACGCCCAGCACACTGTGCCGGCGCATTCGAGCATCGTCCGGGCCTGGTCCGCGATGTTGGCCACGACGCTCATCAGCTCGTGCCCGGCAAGCGCCGCGAGCTCCTGGATGCGCACGGACTGCGCGAGCGCGAGCTCGTTGGCGTGATGGAGGCGCATGGTGCGTAGGGCAATGCCGACGACCGGCATCGCGGCCTCGAGGAGCTTCAGATGCGTGGGTTGGAAGCGGGCGCCGTCGTTGCGCATCGCGACGAGGCCGGCAACGACCCGGTCGTTCTGCGTGATCGGGGCCCACACGACGTGGCTCGGCGAGCGCGTGAAGATGTAGCTCCCGATCGGTCCGCCCACGTCGGCCGGTTCGTCGGTGGAGACGTCGCTCACGCCGCCGCCCGCCTCGATCATCCGGTGAAAGAACGGCGCCGCGTCGATGGCCACAGGTCCGATTGGGGTCGCAGATTCGTCGCGCTGGGCGGCAAATCCAGCGACCAGGCCGGCGACGTCGAGATAGGCGAGGACCATATGCGTGGATCCGAGGTAGTCGCCGACGACCGAGAACACAGCGTCGGCCAGCTGGCGCTCATCGGAGGAGGCGGCGACGCCCATCTCGAGCAGGTGCAGCGCCTCGAGCCGCGCGCGCTCGGTCTGGGCCTGGGCGAAGTGGTCGGCGTTGGCCAGCGCGAGGCTCACGTGGGCGGCGATGTCCTGGAGGAGCTTGACGTGCCAGTCGTCGAAAGCTCCCTCGGTGTACGACTGCAGGGAGAGCAGCGCGGTGATCTGATCGACACCGAGGACCGGCACCCACACGAAGGACCGCGAAACGCGGCGGCGGTCGGAAGGCGGGCCCGACACGAAGATGGCGGCGCCCTGGCCAACGGTCCAGACGTCGCGCTCGAGCTCTTTACCCTCGAACGTCCGCGCCCAGGGCGACCTGCGCACGAGCACGGGCTTGCCTGCTTCGTAGGCCTCGCGCGACGGGCCGGTCACGGCCAGCGGTACGGGCGGCACGACCTCCTCCACGCCGCCCACGTACTGGTAGCCCTCGGCGACCGGGCCTTCGGAGGTCTGGGTGATGGTGGCGAGGATGAAGCCATCGAAGTTGAGGAACGCACCGAGCTCCTCACGCAGCGTGCGCATGATCGACCAGCGGTCCAGGCTCGACGCCAGGCGCCGCCCGATCGCGCTCACGATCTCGAGGCGGCGCCGCTGGTCTTCGATCGCCTCGTAGCTCCGGGCGTTGCGAAGCGCGAGGGTTACCTCGTCGGACACCAGCTCGAGAAAGGCAGCCGTGGAATCCTCGTAGGAGTAGGGCCGCGAGAACTTGATGCCGAGAGCGCCGCGCGCCGCCCCTCCTTCCTTGAGCGGCACCCAGAGTGACGAGTGGGGGTAGTGGACCAGGGCAGGCTTGCCGTCGGCGGCCACATCGCGCGCCGTGACCGCGACCGGCGA
>DASZJK010000181.1:0-4353 GCA_035948155.1 Candidatus Dormiibacterota bacterium | reverse complement strand
TGGTGCAGCGGTTGCTTGCCCACCCGGACAGGCGGGTTGGAGTAGATGGCGTCGAAGCGTAGGTCGTCGGGGACCTGTTCGGGAAGGCTCGCCTCGATGTTGGTCGAGCCGGCCGTCACGGCGTTCGCCCTGGTCAGCTCGAGCGCCCGCTCGTTGACTTCCACCGCCCATACCTTCGCCTGAGGCGAGCGGCGCGCAAGCGCGATCGCGATGGGGCCGTAGCCCGACCCAAGGTCGAGGAGGACGCCCTGGCCCGGCGGCGGCGGCGCCTCCTTCAGGAGCATCAGGGTGCCCAGGTCGACCCCCCTGAAGCCGAAGACGCCGCGGTCGGCCTGTAGCCGCAGGTCGATATCGCCCGTTTTGAGGCGGACGAGGTGCGGCCGCGAAGGAACGGCCGGCCGAGCTTCGAAGTAATGGGATTTGGGTATACTCATCGTCTTGTCGCCCAGCCGGCCGTTGCCGCCTGGGATCAAAACCGCCATTCGGAGAAAGGTTTGCCGACCATCCAGCAGTTGGTCCGCCTTGGGCGCAAGGCGGCTCGAGCGAAGTCTAAGGCGCCCGCGCTGCGGGGCTCACCGCAGAGGCGGGGTGTCTGCGTGCGCGTCTACACCCAGACGCCGAAGAAGCCGAACTCCGCCCTCCGCAAGGTCGCTCGCGTCCGCCTGACCACCGGGATCGAGGTCACGGCCTACATCCCCGGCATCGGGCACAACCTGCAGGAGCACTCGGTCGTGCTGATTCGGGGCGGCCGCGTCAAGGACCTGCCCGGCGTGCGCTACCACATCATCCGCGGCACCCTGGACACGGCCGGCACCAAGAACCGCAAGAAGGCTCGCAGCAAGTACGGAGCTAAGCGGGAAAAGGGCAAGGCCGCAGCCTGATGCCCCGCCGCAACCGCCCCGTCAAGCGTGTCGTCGCGCCCGACCCGGTGTACCAGTCCGAGGCGATCGCCAAGTTCGTCAACGTGGTGATGAGCCGGGGCAAGCGCTCGACGGCGGAGAAGGTCGTGTACGACGCGCTGGCGCGCGCCGCCAAACAGGCCAAGAAGGAGCCTCTCGAGGTGTTCGACCTGGCTCTTCGCAACGCGACCCCGCTCCTGGAGGTCAAGCCCCGCCGCGTCGGCGGCGCCACGTACCAGGTGCCGATCGAGATCCGGCCAGACCGCCGGCTCGCGCTCGCGCGCCGCTGGCTCGTGCGTTTCGCGAGGCAGCGGGGCGGGAAGAGTATGAGCGAGAAGCTCGCCTTCGAGATTCTTGATGCTGCGCAGAACACCGGCGGGGCGGTGAAGCGCAAAGAGGAGACCCACCGGATGGCCGAAAGCAACAAAGCTTTCTCGCACTTCCGGTACTAAGAGACATGAACGTGGCACTGAAAATGCAGGAGCGTCCCGTCGCCATCGACAAAGTCCGAAACATCGGAATCATGGCGCACATCGACGCCGGCAAGACGACGACGACCGAGCGGATCCTTTTCTACGCGGGCCGCATCCACAAGATGGGTGAGGTCCACGAAGGCGCCGCGACCATGGACTGGATGGTCCAGGAGAAGGAGCGCGGGATCACCATCACGTCGGCCGCCACCACGGCCAACTGGCGCGACCACGCGGTCAACATCATAGACACACCCGGACACGTGGACTTCACGGTTGAGGTGGAGCGATCGCTGCGCGTCCTCGATGGCGCGGTCGCCGTCTTCGACGCCGTGGCCGGCGTGGAGCCGCAGTCGGAGACCGTCTGGCGACAGGCCGACCGCTACGGCGTGCCCCGCATCGCCTTCATCAACAAGATGGACCGCGTCGGGGCGGACTTCTATGGGTCGCTGGACTCGATCCGCACGCGCCTGGGCGCGCGGGCGGTGCCGATCCAGCTGCCGATCGGCTCCGAGGGCTCGTTCGAGGGCTACGTCGACCTGCTGTCGCGCGAAGCCATCGTCTACACGGACGACCTGGGCACGAAGTCCACGGAGTCACTCACGATTCCGGCGGGCATGACCGACCTCGTCTCGAAATACCGCCACGAGCTGATCGAGGCGGTGGCGGACTTCGACGACAACGTCATGCACAAGTACCTCGAGGAGCAGGACATCAGCGAGGAGGAGATCCACGCGGGACTGCGCCGCGGAACGGTCGCGGGCGTGTTGGTGCCCGTGCTCTGTGGCGCGGCTCTGCGCAACCGTGGCGTGCAGCCGATCCTGGACGCGGTCGTCGACTACCTCCCGTCGCCGGCGGACGTGCCGGCGGTGGAGGGCAAGGACCCGAAGACGGGCGAGCTCCGCGTGCGCGAGCACGACGACAACGAGCCGTTTTCAGCGCTGGCGTTCAAGATCCAGATGGACCCACAGGGGGTCGGAAAGCTGACGTTCCTGCGCGTCTACTCCGGACGGCTGCGCGCGGGCACCTCGGTGCTGAACGCGTCAACCGGAAAGCGCGAGCGCTTCGGTCGGATCCTTCGCATGCACGCGATCCGGCGCGAGGACGTGGATGAGGTCTTCACCGGCGACATCGTCGCCGCGGTCGGGCTGAAGTCGACGACGACCGGGGACACGCTTTGCGACGAGTCGGCGCCGATCCTGCTCGAGGCGATCACGTTCCCGGAGCCGGTCATCTCGGTCGCGATCGAGCCGAAGACCAAGGCCGACCAGGAAAAGCTGGGCATGGCCCTGCAGCGGCTGTCGGAGGAGGACCCGACCTTCAAGGTGCACACCGACGAGGAGACGGGCCAGACGATCATCGAGGGCATGGGCGAGCTCCACCTCGAGATCATCATCGACCGGCTTCTGCGCGAGTTCCGCGTGGACGCAAACCAGGGCAAGCCGCAGGTCGCCTACAAGGAAGCCATCCGCAGGCCCGCGCACGGCGTCGGGCGGTTCGTCCGCCAGACCGGAGGCAAGGGCCAGTACGGCCACGCCGAGGTCGACGTGCGTCCGGGCGAGCGCGGCTCCGGATTCGTGTTCGAGGACAAGATCACGCAGGGACGCATCCCCCGCGAGTACATCCCGGCGATCGAGAAGGGGATCCGGGAGGCCCTCCAGACCGGCGTCGTGGCGGGCTACCCCGTCGTCGACATCACGGTCAGGCTGGTCGACGGGTCTTATCACCCGGTCGACTCGTCGGAGATGGCGTTCCACGTCGCGGGATCGATGGCCGTGAAGGACGGCATGCACAAGGCGCAGCCCTACCTGCTCGAGCCGATCATGAAGGTCGACGTCGTCATGCCCGAGGAGTACCTCGGCGACGTGATGGGCGACCTCGCGTCGCGTCGCGGTCACATCCTCGGCATGGAAGGCCGCGGCACGTCGCAGAACGTGAAGGCGCACGTGCCTCTCGCGGAGATGTTCGGCTACGCTACCGAGCTTCGGTCTATGACCTCGGGGCGGGCGACCTATTCAATGGAGTTCAGTCATTACGCGGAGATGCCCGGCACCCTCGCTGAGGCAGTTGGAAAGCGAACAACGAGCAGGAGTTAGTTAGGAGGAGACAGTGGCGAAGAAGAAGTTTGAGCGGACAAAGCCCCACCTGAACGTCGGGACCATCGGTCACATCGACCATGGCAAGACGACGTTGACGGCCGCCATCACCAAGGTGCTGGCCGAGAAGGGTTTGGCCGAGTTCACACCGTTCGACAGGATCGACAAGGCGCCGGAGGAGAAGGCGCGTGGAATCACGATCTCGATCACGCACGTCGAGTACGAGACCGAGAAGCGCCACTACGCGCACGTGGACTGCCCCGGCCACCAGGACTACATCAAGAACATGATCACCGGCGCCGCCCAGATGGACGGCGCGATCCTCGTCGTGGCCGCCAACGACGGCGCCATGCCGCAGACCCGGGAGCACATCATCCTGGCCCGCCAGGTCAACGTGCCGTTTCTCGTCGTCGCTCTGAACAAGGTCGACATGGTCGACGACAAGGAGTTCATCGAGCTGGTCGAGCTCGACCTCCGCGAGCTTCTCAACCGGTACGAGTACCCCGGCGACGACATCCCCATCGTGCGCATCTCGGCGCTCAAGGCGCTCGAGGGTGACCCCGAGTGGACGCCCAAGATCCTGGAGCTGATGAACGCGGTCGACACGTACATCCCGGAGCCGGAGCGGCCAGTGGACAAGCCGTTCCTGATGCCGATCGAGGACGTGTTCACGATCGAGGGTCGCGGCACCGTGACCACCGGTCGCGTCGAGCGCGGCAAGCTCAAGAAGAACGAGGAGATCGAGATCGTCGGCATCCGCCCGACTTCCAAGACCGTCGTGACCGGCATCGAAATGTTCCACAAGGACATGGACGAGTGCCAGGCCGGCGACAACGTCGGCACGCTTTTGCGCGGAGTCAAGCGCGAGGACGTCGTGCGTGGCCAGGT
>DASZJK010000180.1:0-1581 GCA_035948155.1 Candidatus Dormiibacterota bacterium | reverse complement strand
GTAGCGGCCGATCACACCGGTGGAGCTCACCAGCACCTGGTCCGGGTCGAGGTCGAGCCGGTCGGCGGACAGCTTTGCCATAAGGAGCGCGTCTCGAAATCCCTGCGCGCCGGTGCACGCGTTCGCGTTGCCCGAGTTGACCGTCAGCGCCTGCACGCGGTTGCGCTGCAGGTGCAGCTGGTCGATCACCACCGAGGCCGACTTCACCTTGTTGGTGGTGAACACCCCGCCCGTGTCGCACGGGTACGCGGAGTGGATCACGCACAGGTCGTCCCTCTGGTCGCGAGGGATCGCCGACGCGCCGGCGGTGAACGCCTTGATCCCGCACGCCGCCGTCCCGGCCCGAAATCCTCGGGCGAAGGTCACGGCCACTGCACCGGACCCTCCAGCGCTGTCGTCCGCTCGAATCCAGACGCGATGTTGAAGCACTCGACGCCCTGTCCGGACGCGCCCTTCACCAGGTTGTCGAGGGCGGCGGTGACGACCGCCTTGCGGCCCTGCGCCGCGACGTTGATAAGGCAGCGGTTGGAGTGGCTTACGAGCTTGGTCGCCGGCGTCCTGTCCACCACCCTCGTGAAAGGCTGGCCTTCGTAGAACTTTCGATAAGCATCCTCGAGCTCACCCGGCGAGCCCTTGAGGTCGAAGTAGCAGGTCGCGAGGATGCCGCGCGTCATGGGCACCAGGTGCGGCACGAACGTCACCCGGACGTCGCCGGCGAGCTCCTGCGTGATCTCCGCCAGGTGCCTGTGGCCGTCGACGGCGTAGGCGTGAAGCGACTCATTGGCCTCGCTGAAGCTGACGCCGAGGCCCCCTGACCGGCCGGCCCCGCTGACCCCGGACTTGGCGTCGATCACGATGTCGGAGCCCACCAGCCCCGCCGAAACCGCAGGCGCGAGGGCGAGGATCGACGCCGTCGAGTAGCAGCCAGGCACCGCCACGAGCTCGGCGTCCTTCAGCTCCGCCTCATGCAGCTCGGGCAATCCAAAGACCGCCTGGTCGAGCAGAGCAGGGGCCGGATGTGGCTGCCGGTACCACTTCGGGTACTGGGCGGCGTCGTGCAGGCGGAAGTCAGCGCTCATATCGATCACGCGGGTCCCGGCCGCGAGCCACGACTCCACCTTTGCCGCGCCGACGCTGTGCGGCAGGCAGCTGAAGATGACCTCGATCCCGTCGGCCGCGGGCTCGTCGAGGAACTCTCCCTTCAGGTCGAGGAGCGGAAAGACCTCGCTGTAAGGCCTACCGGCGTACGAGCGCGACGTAAGTTGGGCGAGCTCGACGTTGGGGTGGCGCGCAAGCAGGTGGACGGCCGTCATCCCGGCGTAGCCGTTGGCCCCGGCGATGGCGGCGCGGACCTTCTTGGGCAAGAGCGCATGAGTATACAGCTACCTGCATAAACATGCGTTCAGTCGGCGGGGTTGAAGAAGCACGACTCCGCGCCCGTGTGGCACGCCGGCCCGGCCGGATCCACACGCAGCAGCACCGCGTCGAGGTCGCAGTCCAGGCGCACCTCGACGACCTCCATCGTGTTGCCGGACGTCGAGCCCTTCTCCCAGAGTCCCCTCTCGCGGGAGTGGAACCACG
>DASZJK010000179.1:0-1835 GCA_035948155.1 Candidatus Dormiibacterota bacterium | reverse complement strand
CCTCCTCGACGAGCCGACGACCGGACTGCACTACGTGGACGTGGAGCGTCTGCTCGCGGTTCTGCACCGGCTCGTCGACCACGGCAACACGGTGGTCGTCATCGAGCACAACCTCGACGTGCTGAAGACCGCGGACTGGCTCATCGACCTCGGGCCGGAAGGTGGCGAGAAGGGCGGTTTCGTGATCGCCGAGGGCACTCCGGAGCAGCTCGCCGCCGACAAGAGGTCGGCGACGGGGCAGTACATGCGCGAGCCGCTCGAGAAGGCTCGCCGCAAGGCGGTGTCGGCCAACGGCGCCGGCCGCACGCGCCGCTCGCGCGTCGCCGTCGGCTGAGAGAAGAAACCGCCGCCGAGCTCGGTTACGGCGCGCTTCTGCGGGTGCGGGGCTTTCCCGGCCTTGTCCTCAGCCAACTCCTCGGCCGAGTGGCAGGTCAGATGCTGCGCGTCAGCCTCGTGCTGTTCGTGCTGTCGCGCTATCACTCGCCCCAGCTCGCCGGCGCGGCGACGTTCCTGCTGCTGTTTCCGGGCCTGCTCGTCGCGCCGGTCGCCGGCGTGCTGCTGGACCGCCACGGACGCACCCGGCTGATCACCATCGACTACCTCGTTGCGGCCGCCGCCCTGCTGGCGATCGCGGCATTGTCGGTGCGCCACGCGCTCGAGCCGCCTGTGCTTCTCGCGATCTGCGGGGTCGCCTCGATCACGGGCCCGCTCAGTTGGGCCGGGCTTCGATCTCTGTTCCCGGCGGTCGTGCCCGGCCACCTCTGGGAGCGGGCCAACGCACTGGACTCGAGCAGCGACGTGCTGGCCACCGTGCTGGGCGCGCCGCTCGGTGGACTCATCGTCGGGCTCGCCGGCGGCGAATGGGCGCTGGCAGCTTCCGGTGTGCTCTTCTTGGTCGCCGGAACGGCGATGCTGCGCGTGCGCGACCCGGCGATCAAGGCGCGCGGCGGCGCCCTCCTGGGCGAGGCCTGGTCGGGGCTCGTCTACGTCCTCCGCAGCCGGTCGCTGGTCGGCCTGGCGCTGACCTTCATCACCTTCGGCGCCGGTTGGGGATGCCTCGTGATCGCGATCCCGGTCCTGGTCCTCGGCCGCCTGCACCAGGGTCCGGCGGCGGTCGGCTACATCTGGGGAATCGTCGGCGCGGCCACCTTCGTCTCGGTGCTGGTGGTCGGCCGGCTCAAGACCGTCGGACGCGAGCGTCAGCTGATGGCGGTGTCGATGCTCGGGATGGCCGTCGCGGTGTCGTTCCTGCCCTTCGCGACATCGATCGTGGCCGTCGCTCTGGCGCTGGCGGTGGCGGGCCTGGTCGAGACTCCCTTCGACATCGCCTTCCTCACGCTGCGCCAGCGGCGGACCGACCCGGCACGGTTCGGAAGGATGTTCGCGGTCTCCATGGCCCTCAATCAGCTGGGGGCTCCGGTCGGCTCCGCGATTGCTGGGCCGCTGATCGCGTGGTCGCTTACCGGAGCGCTGTGGGTCGCGGTCGGACTCGTCGCGGCGGCGGCGGCTCTGCCGCTGGTGGTCATCCCCAAGCGGGACTAGCGAACGAAAAGGCCGACGAGCGTCAGGATTCCGCCGGTCGCGCCGAGGACGATGCCCACGACACCTCCGATCAGCTTGCCACCCATGATCGCGCGCACTCCCGTGATGATCGCGACGATCGGCAGCCAGAAGAACACCCAGCCGAAGAAGAGCGGCGCGATCACGGTGACCAGGCCGGCGATGATCGCCCACAGGGCGGGAGGCTCGAACTGGGCCAGGATGCCGACGACGCCCCAGCCGACGCCGACGCCCGGCTGCTGGGGTGCCTGCTGCTGCCACATCTGCTGCTGCCA
>DASZJK010000178.1:0-3396 GCA_035948155.1 Candidatus Dormiibacterota bacterium | reverse complement strand
TGAGATCTTCATCAGCGCATCGTCCACGGGGCTCGCGAACTGGTAGGTCGGATAGCCGTCCGACTTGACGATGATGAAGTCGCCGATCAGGTTGGAGTCGAACCTCATCTCGCCGCGGACCATGTCGTGGAAGGTCACCTCGCCGCCGGGGACCTGGAACCGTACCGCGAACTCGGTCCTGCCCGGCGGCGGGTTCGTCAGGCACCGCCGCGAGTACCTGTAAGCGCGCTTCTCGAGCTGGGCCTGCTTGCGCTCGGCCTCGAGCTCTTCGGGCGTGCAGTAGCAGCGATACGCCTTGCCCGACGCGAGCAGCTTGGCCGCCTCTTCCTTGTATATGTCGAGCCGTTCCGACTGCCGGATCGGCCCCTCGTCCCAGTCGAGCCCGAGCCAGCGAAGGCTTTCGTCGATGAGCAGCTCGTACTCCGGGCGGTTGCGCTCCACGTCCGTGTCGTCGATGCGAAGCACGAACGTGCCGTCGTGCTGCCGCGCGAAGAGGACGTTGTACAGGGCGGTGCTGGCGGTGCCGAGGTGAGCGAACCCCGTTGGGCTGGGCGCGATGCGAACACGAACGGACTCAGACACCGCCACATACTACGAAGTGTCGTGCGACGGAGGTTCGAAGCATATTCGCGCCATTGACGGCCGGAGCCAAGGAGAGGGTGGCGCCAGGAGGAGCGCAGCCAAAGCTGCGTGACGACGCAGCGCCGGGCCCCTCGACGCAGGCTTCAGCGCCGCGGCGTCAGCCGCCGCGCCCGGCCGTCTAGGGCGCGAAGATGCGAGGAACTTCCGGCGCACGACACTCAGTGGTGGGTGTGCTTGTTCTCAACGGAGGCGACGAGTTCCACCCCGGCAACGACGAGCAGGACCGCATGCTCGCGTCCGCGGTGGGACGTGGACCCGCCTACGTCGTGCCCACCGCCGCGGCCAGGCAGGGCCCGGCGGATGCAGTCGCACACGCGACCGAGTGGTTCGCGCAGTTCGGCCTCGAGCTACATGACCTTCCCGTGCTCAAGCGGGCGGACGCGAACTCCAAGGAGCTCGCCGAGACCGCCCGCGCCGGCGGGTTCTTCTACATGGTCGGCGGCGATCCGGGGTTGGTGGCCCAGGTGCTGGCGGGGTCGCGGGTCTGGGCGGCGATGTTCGAGGCCTGGCGCGACGGGGCTGCGCTCGCGGGATCGTCCGCCGGGGCCATGGCGCTCTGCAGCCACACCCTGATCCGCGCCACCTGGCCCAACCGCTTCAATCGGCGGCCGACGGCCGCGCTCGGCCTCGTCCCCGACACGGCGGTGCTGCCCCATTTCGACACCTTCGGCCACAAGTGGATCGAGTCGGCGGAGCGCGAGCTCCCTGGCACGACGCTCCTCGGGATCGACGAGCGGACCGCCGCGGTCTGGCGGGATGGACGATGGATCGCCGCGGGCCGGGGCGCGGTCACTGTGATCAGGGGCAAAGAGCCCAGGACGTTCCGGAGTCCGGCCGAGATCGAGGGACTGCCCAGCCCCGTGCGTATTCTTCCGCAAGAGTGATCGCGCGTCGCACCTCGAAGTTGCTGCATTCGGAGTTCATCGACCTCGGCCGGATCCGGGTCCACCACACCTACGGCGGCCACGGCTCCCCGGTGGTGTTCATCCACGGCCTCGGCTCATCGGGCTACATGGAGTGGCGCCTCAACCTCGAAAAAGCCGCGTCACGTCACCGTGTCTTCGCGCCAGACCTTCCTGGATACGGCCGCACGGACAAACCACGCACGCGATACACGATCCCTTACTTCGCGCGGTTCATCCAGCGCTACATGGACGACCGGCGCATCCGCTCGGCCGTGCTGGTCGGCGCCTCGCTGGGCGGCCGCGTCGCGCTCGAGGTCGCGCTGGAGCGTCCGGGCCTGGTGCGCAAGCTCGTGCTCGTGAACACCCTCGGCCTCGGCCGGCCGAAGGTCCGACTCAACCAGCTTGCTTATGGCCTCGTTACGCTGCCGCGCGTGGGCGAGGCGGCGATGCGGTTCGCCCGCGACGCGCTGCGGTGGGCGTCACCGAGCATGGTGCGTCGCGTCGCCGGTCGCTACGCGGGCGTCAGCAGCGACCTCGAGCAGGCGATGGACGACGAGTACCTCGAAGACCTGCGGGAGATGTACGCGGTCGACGGCTTTCGCGACGCGTACCTCTCGACGATCCGATCTCTGGTCAACCCGCGCGCGCTGTTCGGTGGCCACCACGACGTCAGTAAGCGGTTGAACGAGCTGAAGATCCCCGTCCAGCTCATCTGGGGCGCAGACGATCCGCTGTTCCCGGTCGCCCACGCGGAGCGCGCACAGTCACTCATCGGACGCTCGAAGCTCGCGGTCATCGAAGGCGCAGGCCACACTCCACAGTCGGAGCGGCCGGAGGAGTTCAACCGCGTCCTCCACGACTTCCTCGACCGCTAACCCACCACAGCAGCCGCGCTACCGCAGTCCCGAGTTCCGGGCGCTGGTCGAGGCGCCGCTCGACCCGCTTGTCCATCCCGATCCGTTCAAGCCGCCACGCCTCTACCGGTGGGCCCGCGCCCTGGCGCGATGGATCGTCATGCATCTCTTTCGCGTCACGGTGATGGGCCTCGAGAACATCCCGAAGCCGCCGTACATAATCGCGGCCAACCACCAGGCATGGTTCGACCCCGCCTTCATCATTCCGTTCTTTCCGGAGCAGCCTCTGATCTACACGATGGCCAAACGCCAGACGGTCTTCAACCGCGCCTGGAAGCGGCGGCTGCTGCCGCTCATCGGCGTCTTTCCCATCGCTCCGGATCGAGGCCAGCTCGATGAGCAGGGACTGCGCACCGTGTACCAGGTCCTCGAGCGCGGCGGCGTGATGCTGATCTTCCCGGAAGGGCGCTACTCGCGCGGACGCGCGCTGCGCCCACTGAAGAGCGGCATCGGCTACTTCGCCCTCAACGCCGGGGTCCCCATCTCGCCGGTCGCCGTGCGTGGGACGGACTCGCTCTATCCGTTCAAGCGCATCGAGGTTTCGATCGGACCGCCGGTGATGCCGGATACGCCGGCGTGGTGGGAGCTGAGTCGCCGTGTGTCGACCGTGGTCGATCGGGTACGAAACGCCATCTCCACCGCGCTCAACCGTCGCCGGCCATAAGGGTCTCGGCCTCGAGCTGTCGGGAGCCGAGACCCTAGAATTCGACAGTTTTGCACCTGGTCATAGGCGCTGGGGAGTTCCTCGGCGGCCACGTGTCGCGCGCGCTGGCCGCCGACATCCCGGTGATCGAGCTCAACGCGGACGCCGACGATGAGACGCTCGCCGACGCCATCGTCGGCGTCGAGGTCATCGTGTTCGCAGCGCAGACGGTCGCGCCCGGACGACGCCTACGCTACCGCCGGAACGAACCCCGCCAGCTGTCAAGGGTCCT
>DASZJK010000177.1:0-6918 GCA_035948155.1 Candidatus Dormiibacterota bacterium | reverse complement strand
TCCTCTATCACCTCGCGAAGGCGGGATGGAACGACGCGGTGCTCCTCGAGAAGGACGAGCTGACGAGCGGCTCGACGTGCCACGCCGCGGGCCTTGTGACCCAGTTCAACCCTTCGCCCACGATGATGCGGTTCCGGCGGTACAGCATCGAGCTGTACCAGGAGCTCGGGGTCTTCGAGACAGTCGGGAGCCTGCGCTTCGCCTCCTCGCGTGATCAGCTGAAAGAGCTCCAGCGCGGCGTCAGCCGCGCACGCGGCATCGGTCTCGACGTCGACCTGGTCAGCGCGGACGAGGCCGCGCGGCTCATGCCGGTCATCAGCCGAGACTCCCTCTACGGCGCCGTGTGGGTGCCCGGCGACGGACACCTCGACCCGCATACCGCGACGCACGCCCTGGCAGCCGCGGCGCGCAACCTCGGGGCGCGGGTGCTCACGCATCGGCGAGCCACGGGCATCGAGCTGAGCGAGCGCGGCGAGATCCAGTCGGTCGAAACGGACGAGGGGCCTATCGAAGCGGAGGTCGTCGTCGTCGCGGGTGGGATCTGGGGTCCGCAGATCGCCGCGATGGCGGGCGCAACGATCGTCTCCACGCCAGTGGACCACCAGCACGCCGCGCTTCTGGCCGTTCCTGGTCACGAGATGCCGCACGACATGCCGTGCTTCCGCGACCCGGACAACCTCATATACGGCAAAGCCGAGGCCGGCGGGATGGTGCTCGGCGGATACGAGTCGAACCCCGTGGCGCGCTGGATCGACGGGGTGCCGTGGGACCACGCCGGGGCGTCGCTGCCGCCAGACCAGGCGCGGTTCGAGCCGCTCCTGGCGGGCGCCGCGCGCCGTTTCCCGTTCGCGCACGATGCAGGCATCGTCAAGCTCGTCTGCCACCCCGACGCCATGACGCCCGACGCTGGGCCACTCGTCGGTCCGGTGCCCGGCGTCCGGGGCCTGTACATGGCCGCCGGCCTGTCGCTCAACGGCTTCGGCGGCGCCGGCGGCATCGGCCGTGCGATCGCCGAGCTCGTGACCGGTGGTGAACCCGAGCTCGACCTGTACGCCTACCGCCCATGGCGGTTCGGCCAGGTCCATCGCGATGCGCGCTATGCCGCCGAGCTCGCACGCGAGTCCTACAAGTACTACTACCTGCTCCGCTATCCGTTCGACTCCGACGAATGGGGACGTCCGAAGCGGACGAGCGCGCTGCACTCCCGTCTGCAGGACCTTGGCGCGGTGTTCGGCGTGAAGCACGGATGGGAGAGGCCGGACTACTTCGAGCCCGCCCGCGCGTGGCGCCGCGCCGGCCCCGACCAGCGGGCGTTTGGCTTCACTCGGCCGCCCTACTTCGAGCGCCTGGCCGAAGAGCACCGCGCGTTTCGGGAGCGCGCCGGGATCATCGACATGAGCTCGTTCGGCAAGGTCGAGATCAAAGGCTCCGGTGCGTTGTCGCTGCTCGAGCGCGTTGCCGGCGGCCACATCGACCGCCCGGTCGGGTCCGTGATCTACACGCAGCTGCTCGAGGACGGCGGCGGGATCGCCGCCGACGTCACCATCACGCGACTCGCGCCGGACCACTTCCGCCTCGTCACCGGCGCGGGCTACGTGAACAGCGACATGGGCTGGCTGCGAACGAAGGCGTACCGCGAGGCGGTGGTCATCCGCGAGTCGTCTGACGAGCTGTCGGTCATCGGCATGTGGGGCCCGCATGCGCGCATGGTGCTGCAGCGCCTCAGCGACGACGATGTCTCCGACGCCGGTTTTCCGTTCATGCAGGCGCGCCACATCCGGATTGCGGGCTTTCCCGCCTTCGCCCAGCGGGTGACGTACGTCGGTGAGCTGGGTTGGGAGTTTTATGTCGACCCGTCTCTCGCCGGCCAGGTGTGGGACAGGTTGATGGATGCCGGCCGCGATTTCGGCATCACGCCTGGCGGATACCGCGTGCTGGACTCGCTGCGGATGGAGAAGGGCTACCGCTACTACGGGACGGACATGGGCTTGCTCGACACTCCGTTCGAGGCGGGCCTTGGTTTCGCCGTCGACCGCGAGAAGTGGCCGGGCATCAGTCGCGAGGTCACCCGCCGCCTGCGCACGCTCGCGGTCGGCGATGAGGAGTACGTGCCCATCTATGGCGGCGAAGCGGTGCTTAGCGACGGCCGCGTCGTGGGCCGGTTGAGGAGCTGCGCCTACGGCTTCACGGTGAGGCAAAACCTCGCCTACTCGTACCTGCCGGTCGAGCTCAAGCCCGGTGCGACGGTGAGCGTTGAGGTCTTCGGCGAGATGATGCCCGCAACCGTCATGCGAGATCGAGTCCTTGAACCGCAACCCACGCCGCCAATCCCCACGAAGTCAGGGCCTGCGGCGTGACTTCGCGGGGGCCCCTCAAGGGCGCGCGCAGGGCGCATGTCCAGGGCTGAGGAAGGTGCAGCTCGTGTTTCCCTGTGGAAGGGGCGAAACCTCGACATCTCGCCGCTTTCCGGCGGACTGACCAACGAGAACTACCTGGTCCAGGTCGACGGACAGAGATACGTGATGCGCCTGCCGGGGCAATCGACAGAGCTGCTTTCGATCGACCGCGCGAACGAGGTGTTCAACACGAAGGCGGCCGCGACCACCGGCATCGGGCCGAAGGTTCTCGAGCACGTCGCCGGCGTCGACGTGATGGTTCTCGAATTCATTCCGGGTCCGACCATGTCCGCAAGCGCGCTGCAGGCACCGCGGATGGCGGCCCGCATGGCGCAGTCCTTCCACCGGCTTCATGCAGGCCCGCGCTTCCTGCAGGACTTCAACATGTTCCGGCTCGTCGAGCACTACCTCCGCATCGTCGACGAGCACGGGGTGACGATTCCGTCCGACTACGGCGATTGGATGGCGAGGGTAGGCGAGATCGAGCGTGCGGTGTCCGTCAACGCACTCGTGGCGGCGCCGTGCCACAACGACCTCCTGTGCGAGAACTTCATCGATGACGGCTCGTCGCTGCGCATCGTCGACTACGAGCTGAGCGGCAACAACGACCCGTGCTTCGACCTCGGCAACACCGCGCAGGAGGCGGAGTTCGACCAGGACCACCGCGCCGCGCTGTGCGAGGCGTACTTCGGCAAGCCGGACCGGCGCCAGCTGGCGCGCATGAACCTCTTCGCCCTCATGTCCGACGTCGGTTGGACCCTGTGGGGCGCCATCCAGGCACGGATCTCCGCGGTCGACTACGACTTCACCGGCTACTACACCGGGCGGTGGGAGCGGGCTCTCGAGGTCCTCCGCTCGGACCGGCTCGAGCGCTGGATGGGCGAAGCCGCCACGCCGGACGCGCGCAGCGTCTAACTCGGACGTTGACGGAACGCCACAGCGGTGTTACGTTCGGCGCCGGTATATCGGTCGCATATTGCTGCCGAGGGTGGGCCGTTCCGGAGTAGGGGTAGGAATTGGCGGTCGCCGAGCCGGTCGCAGTTCGGTCGCAGAGCGAGGAGGCGTACGCGCGCCTGCTCGAGCGGATCGTCAGCCTGGCCATGCCGCCGGGCTCGGTCGTCAACGAGGCGCGACTCCGCGAGGAGCTGAAGATCGGCCGAACGCCCATCCGCGAGGCGCTCCAGCGCCTTGCCCGCGAAAACCTGGTGCGGTCGATTCCCCACCGTGGAACGTTCGTGACCGACGTCAACATCACCGACCTCGCGCGAATCACCGAGGTGCGCGTGGTGCTCGAGTCCCACGCCGCGCGTCTCGCGGCGGAAAAACACACAGGCGGAGACGGGGAGGCGACCCACGAGCTCCTCGAGCTCCTGCGCGGCGGCCGGGTCACCGACCAGCGCGAGCTGATGCAGCTCGACCACAGGATCCACCGGCTGATCTACCGCGCGGCGCACAACCCGTTCCTCGAGGCCACCCTCGAGCGCTACTTCAACCTGAGCCTTCGCCTCTGGTACCTCGTGCTCGACCGCCAGGTCGGATTGCGACGTGCGGTGGACGAGCACATCGACCTCCTCCAGGCGGTGCTCGCGGGCGACGGTGAGCTTGCCGAGACGATTATGCGCAAGCACGTCATCGGGTTTGAGCGGGAGATCCGCAAAGTGTTGGTTGAGAGGTAAGCGATGCCAAAAGTATTTTTCGCCACCGACCTACACGGATCCGAGGTGTGCTGGAAGAAGTTTTTGAACGCCGCCAAGTTCTACGACGCCGACGTCCTCATCTGCGGCGGCGACATGACAGGCAAGGCGATCGTGCCGATCGTCTCGGAGAACGGCCACTACACCGTCACGCTCGGCGGCGAGTCGCAGTCGGTTCCGGCTGAGGAGGTCGCGGAGATCGAGAACAACGTCCGCCGTCGCGGGTACTACCCGCTGCAGATGTCCGTGGAGCGCCTCCAGGAGCTGGACCAGGACCCCGCGAAGCGTGCGGCCTGCTTCCAGGAGGTGATGCTCGAGGGTGTCGACCGCTGGATGAAGATGGCCGCCGAAAAGCTGCGCGGCACCGGCGTGCGCATCTTCGTCTCGCCCGGCAATGACGACGAGATGGAGGTCGACGACGTTATTCGGCGCGCGGAGCTGGTCGAGCTCGGCGAGGGTCGGGTCATGGAGTTCGACGGCTTCACGATGATCTCGACCGGCTGGTCGAATCCGACCCCGTGGAAAACACACCGAGAAGAGCTGGAGGATCAGCTCGCCATGCGGATCGACGCGATGGCATCTCAGGTCGGCGATCCCTCGCGCGCGATCTTCAACCTGCACTGCCCGCCGTTCAAGTCAGGCCTTGACGAGGCGCCGGCGATCGACGCCGACCTGCGCCTGCTGCACGGTGGCCGAGCGCTCAGGCCGGTGGGATCGACGGCCGTGCGCGAGGCGATCGAGAAGCGCCAGCCGCTGCTCTCGCTGCACGGTCACATCCACGAGAGCAAGGGTGCGGTGAAGATCGGCAAGACGCTTTCCATCAATCCTGGCAGCGCCTACGAGGAAGGAATGCTCATGGGGGCGATCATCCAGCTCGACCCCAAGAAAGGGATCAAGAGCTACCAGCTGGTCAACGGATGAAGAGGTAAGGAGGAAGCACATGGCGGACACGACGATGGGGACAGCGCGGCCGGCGCTGTTTCTCCGCAACGCGACCGGGCTGGTCAAGGCCTGGTCGACATTCGACGCCTTCGTTTACTCGTTCTGGTCGGTGAACCTCATCACGCTCGGGCTGTACGGCATGTCCTTCGTCTACACGGTGCCGGACGGCCAGGCGCTGGTCGCGATCCTCGGCTTCGGCGTGCTCACCACGTTCCTTGTCGTCACCTACGCGATGTTGGTAAGCGTCATGCCACGCACGGGCGGGGACTACGCCTGGCAGAGCCGTGTGCTGGGAGGCGGGCTCGGGTTCGTCCTCTCCATCACCGGCTGGTGGTTCACCCTGTTCCTCTGGGCGCCGATCTACGCCAACATCCTCGTCGTCCAGTTCTTCTCACCGCTCGCCTACACGCTCGGGTCGTCCGGCGTGGCCACATTCTTCACCAGCCAGAACGGAATTTTCGTGTCGTGCTTGATCGTCCTGGCGTTCGTGAGCGTGGTGGTGACGCTCGGAATGGAGACCTATGCCCGCATCCAGAAGGTCTGTTTCTGGATCGGTCTCGTCGGGCTGGCGACGGTGATCGTCCTGCTGCTGATCAACGACCAGAGCTCCTTCCAGAGCGCGTTCAACCGCGAGTCGGCGCGCTTGTTCGGCACCACCGGCGACGCATACACCGCAACCATCACGGCAGCCACCAAGGGCGGTTTCGGCACCTCGAGCTTCGGCACGATCGCGATCGGCCCGATTCTCCTGCTCCTGCCCTGGCTCGCCTTCTACCTTTTGTGGCCCAACTGGGGCGCGACGCTCTACGGCGAAGTCCGGGGGGCGAAGGACATCCGCAAGCCCTTCTGGAGCATGTTCTGGGGCCTGTGGGTGACTGTCGCCCTTGTAGCCGTCGTCGTCCTCCTCATGGTCAAGACTTTCGGCTGGAACTGGTACCAGGCCGCCAACTCTGCCTACTGGAGCTCGGTCTTCGCCGTGCCCAACGCACCCGCTCCGCCCATGCCAATCTGGCCCTATCCGGTAATGCTCGCCGGCTTCCTCGTCGACAGCCACCTCTTCCAGGCGGTGCTGATCATCGTCATGGGCCTATGGTTCTTCGGCTGGGCCGGCACGCTGTTTCTCTCCTCGACACGCGTGATCTTTGCCGCCGCGTTCGACCGGGTGCTGCCGGCCTGGGCGGCCAACATCTCCGCCAAGCGGCGCGTGCCCTACGGCTCGCTGGTCCTGATGATCGTGCCGTCCATCGTGGTCAGCGCGATCTATGCCTACAAGCCAAGCTTCACGAGCGTCTTCCTCGACGCGACCGCAGTGCTCGCTCTGACGTTCTTCGCGACCACGGTGGCGGCGATCATCCTGCCCTGGCGACGCAAGGATCTCTACGACGCATCGCCCATCGCCAACTACAAGGTCGGCGGCGTGCCCGTGATAACCATCGTGGGCGCGGTCTCCGCTCTGTTCCTCCTGTTCATGCTCTATGAGTGGTTCTTCAACACGAGCAACCTTTACGGAACATCGTTCCAGGCGACCACCAACTCGGTCGTCTACTTCGCGCTCACCTACGTTGTGGCGGTCGCGATCTACGTCGCCGCCCGAATCGTGCGGAGCAGGCAGGGCATCGACCTTCGCCGAATCCACCACGAAATCCCTGTTGAGTAGGATTGCAACGGCCGCCGGGCTTGCGCCCGGCGGCCTCTTGTTCTAACCAATGCTCGAATACACCCTCCGGACCTATCAGAGCCCGACCCGTCTCGTCCAGCGCCTCGGCGCGATCCAGGAGCTGGGCAACGAGGCGTCGCAGCTCGGCATGCGCCGGCCTCTGCTCGTCACGGACCCGGGCGTGAAGGCCGCCGGCCTGCTGGAGGTGGCCCTCGAGGTCTTGCGGAAG
>DASZJK010000176.1:0-2375 GCA_035948155.1 Candidatus Dormiibacterota bacterium | reverse complement strand
GATCAAGACCTCGAGAGCTTTGTCCGGCGGGACGGGCGTGCCTGGAATGCAGCGCTCGAGCAGGAGCGCATCGCGTGCCGGAAACTGATCCAGGAGCAGGATGGCGCCGTCCCCGTCCCAGTGGCGCAAGGCCAGCGCCTCGTGCTCGGTCTCACGGTCGACGTGCTGCACCTTGAGGACGACGTCTCGTCCGTCTTCCATGCGACCTGGAATGGCGAGCGATGTGAAGGCGTACGGAAACGGCTCGCCGAGTCGGAGCTTCCAGTGCGCGGCCGACTCCTCGACCGCACGCGGCAGGTCATCGAGCCAGAGGCGACCTTGATCGCTCGCCCTGAGCCAGTCGAGCTGCGCGGGGATCTGTCCGCGAAAATCACCCACGGTCATGACCAGCGTATAAACGTCACATGACCGAAGCAGTCATCGTGGCGTACGGCCGCTCGCCGATCGGCCGTGCGCGCAAGGGATCCCTCATCGAGGTTCGCCCAGACGACCTCGCCTCGCACGTGGTCAACAAGGTGCTCGACAAGGTCCCGCAGCTCGAGGCCACGGAAATCGAAGACCTCATCTGCGGCTGCGGTCTGCCCGGCGGCGAGCAGGGTCACAACATCGGACGGGTGATCTCCATCCTCAGCCGGCTCGACGTGCCCGGCGTCACGGTCAATCGCTACTGCTCGTCGTCGCTGATGACCACGCGGATGGCCGCGCACGCCATCGAGGCCGGCGAAGGCGACGTGTTCCTTTCCGTCGGCGTCGAGTGCGTGTCGCGCTACGGCAGCGGCTACCCCGATCCGCCCGACACCTACAACCCAAGGCTCGTGCCGGGCAACACCGAGGAATATCCCGACATCTACATCGCGATGGGCCAGACCGCGGAGAACGTGGCCCAGCGCGAGAAGATCAGCCGCGAGGACCAGGACCGCTACGCCGTGAAGAGCCAGGCCGCCGCGGTCAAGGCACGCGACGGCGGCTTCTTCGACCGCGAGATCATCCCGGTCCCGCTGCCCAACGGCAGCACCTTCACGCGCGACGACGGCCCTCGACCCGGCACGACGATGGAGGTGCTGGCCGCGCTGCAGCCGGCGTTCCGCGAGGGCGGGACCGTCACCGCGGGCAACTCGTGCCCCTTGAACGACGGCGCGGCCGCGGTGGTCGTGATGTCGGACAGGCGGGCCAAGGAGCTGGGTATCAAGCCGATCGCCCGCGTCGTCTCCTCCGGGCTGTCAGCGCTGGAGCCGGAGTTCATGGGGCTCGGGCCGATCGACGCCTCGAGGCAGGCCCTGAAGCGCGCGAAGATGACGATCGACGATATCGACATCGTCGAGATCAACGAGGCGTTCGCCGCACAGGTGATCCCGTCGGCGCGCGGGATCGGGGTCGACCCCTTCAGCGACAAGCTCAACCCACACGGTGGGGCGATCGCGCTGGGCCATCCGTTCGGGATGACCGGGGCGCGCATCCTCTGCACGCTGCTCAACGGACTCGAGGAGAAGGGCAAGTCCCTCGGCCTCGAAACGATGTGCGTCGGCGGCGGCCAGGGTATGGCCATGATCGTCGAGCGGCTGAACTAGAAACGTCCGGTTAGTCGCGACTATCCGCGTTGTTGCGACCCCAGATGCATGGTTAGTCGCGACTATCGTGGGTCCTGGAGCTACTTCTTACGGGCGCGATTCCTCTGCTGCCGGTCCCACATCTTGAACAGCCTGTCGCGCTCTGAGTAGTAGCCCTTGATCGCCTCCGTAATCGGGTTCTCTGCAGCGTCCGAGCCAGACCCGGCCAGCGCCTGGTCGCGGCGACGCCGAAGGTAGAGTCCAAGCGCCCAAACCAGCATCAAACCGCCGAAGACGAGGAGGGCGAGGCCGCCGTCGAACCATGGGCTCGCCAGAAGGTTGGCGCCGGAAGGCGAACGGCTGACGCCGATCGTCATCAGGGCCAGGCCGATCACCGACGCGGCGGTGCCGAAGGCGAGCCAGAACATCGCCGAGTCGTAGCGCGAGCGATCCCCCATCGGGCGGTAGCTTAGGCCCGCGCTTCGGACGTCGCCAGCATGCTTTCGAGCACTCGCTCGAGCATCTGGCGAAGGGTTCTCCTCTCCTCCGCCGTCAGGTTCCGTAGCACCTCATCCTCGAGGCCTTCCCGCGCCTTATCCGCCCGCTCGACCGCCCGCCGTCCGGCCGCGGTCAGCTCGACGATGTGCCTGCGGCGGTCGTTGGTGTCGCGCCGCCGGATCGAGTACCGGGCTGCTTCCAGCTCGTTGAGGATCAGCACGACGCTGTTCGCGTCCATGAAGAGCGAGCTCTCCAGCTCGTGCTGGGTCGTGCCGGGGTGGTCGCGGATGTAGCCGAGGACCATGTAGGGCTTGAACCGCATGCCCAGGG
>DASZJK010000175.1:0-2333 GCA_035948155.1 Candidatus Dormiibacterota bacterium | reverse complement strand
ACGCGATCACGTCGCGCTCGATCACGGTCGCGGGGAGCGCCAGGCCCTGGAGCTGGAACACGACTTCCATCAGCCGGTCCACGCCGCCGGCCTTCACGCCCGTCCCGTGCCACGCGGGGAGGAAGCGTGCCAGCGCGTCGGGCGGAACCGACTCGACCTCCCGCCGCAGCGCGGCGAGCGAGCGACGGCGCAGCATGCGCAGGACGTCGGGGTGGCAGAACTCGCGTCCTTCGGTCGCTCGGCGAAACTCGCCCGCGACCACGTCTCCGCGCGACGCGAGACGCGTGAGCGCCGCCTCCACCACCGCGGCGGGAAGCGCCCAGCGCCTGGCCGGTTCGGCCGTCACGAACGGGACGTGCGTGCGCGCATAGCGGCGGAGCAGGGACTCCAGCGGATTCTGCCCTGGATCGAGGAAGACCTCGGGCAGCCCGATCGGCAGGCTCGCGCCCAGCGCCTCGCGAAAACGCCCAGCATCCTCGGCGGCGATCCATCGCGACTCGCCCGCGACGCGGACGAGAACCGCCCTGCGATCGCGCTCCAGGGAGCGGAGCCACTCGGCGGCGACGCCGCGCGAAGCAGCATCGTCGTCGCTCAGGTCGCCGAGCCTCACGAGCAGGTCGTGGGCTTCGTCCGGATCCCTGGGAAATCGCTCAGGCAGCAGCCCCTGCAGCTCCAGCTCTACCGCGGCGATCGCGTCGGGGTCGAGCAGCTCGCGCAGGTCCTCGCTTCCCAGCAGCTCCGCCAGCAGGTCGCGGTCCAGCGTCAGCGCCTGCGCGCGCCGCTCCGCCAGTGGCTGGTCGCCCTCGTACATGTACACGGCGACGTACGAGAACAACAGAGAGGACGCAAACGGGGACGCGCGTTCAGTGTCGACGGCGACGACCCGGATCTCGCGCGAGCGGATGGATAGCAGCAGCGCCGAGAGCGCGGGCATGTCGAAGTGATCGCTCATCACCTCGCGCCACGTTTCGGCCAGGATCGGAAAATCGGGATACTGACCCGCGACCTGGAGCAGGCCGGCGCTGCGCATGCGCTGCTGCCACAAGGGCGTGCGCTGCCCGGGCCGCCGCCTCGGCAGCAGGAGCGACCGCGCCGCGTTCTCACGGAAACGCGCGGCGAACAGCGCGGAGGCGGGCAGCTGCGACGCCACCAGGGACTGCACCTCCTCCGGGTCGAGGATCAGCTCCTCGAGGCTCGGCGGTGACTCCACCTCGGGCAGCTGCATCGCGATCCCATCGTCGGTCCACAGTGCTCGTGCGTCGACGCCCAGCTTCTCCCGCAGGTGAGCCTCAAGTGCCAGCGCCAGCGGGGCATGCACGCGGCCTCCGAACGGAGTGTGCAGGCACACACGCCAGTCGCCAATCTCGTCCCGGAATCGCTCGACCACGATGGTCCGGTCGTCGGGCACGGCTCCGGTGGCTGCGGCCTGGTCGTCGAGATACGCGAGCAGGTTCTTGATCGCGAGGTCGTCGAAACCGGCGCGTTCGCGAAGACGCTTGGCCGCGGCCTCGCGGTCCACGGCGCGCAGCTCACGCACCATCTTGCCGAGCGCTGCGCCGAGCTCGACCGGCCTGCTGGGTGAGTCCGCCTTCCAGAACGCGATCTTGCCCGGCTCGCCCGGCGCGGGCGTGACGATGACCTGCGACGGTGTGATGTCCACGATCCGCCACGTGGAGGCGCCAAGGACAAACGTCTCCCCGACGCGCGTCTCGTACACCATCTCCTCATCGAGCTCGCCCACGCGCCTGCCGTCGTCCACGAGGTTGACGGAGAAGAGGCCGCGATCGGGGATCGTTCCCGGGTTGGTGACCGCAAGCCGCTGCGCGCCGGCGCGACCGCGCACCTTGCCCGCCACCCGGTCCCACACGATGCGCGGCCGCAGCTCGACGAACTGGTCGGAGGGATAGCGGCCGCTGAGCATGTCGAGCACCGATTCGAAAGCGCGCGGACCGAGGTCGCTGTACGGATACGCCCGGCGCACCACGCGCCCGAGCTTCTCGACCTCCCACTCGTCGAGCGCGCACATAGCGACGACCTGCTGCGCCAGCACGTCGAGAGGGCGGCGCGGCACGACGGTCGATTCGATGCGGCCCTCGAGCATGCCCTCGACCACGGCCGCAGACTCGAGCAGGTCACCCCGGAACTTCGGAATGACCACACCGCGCGATACCTCGCCCACCGAGTGGCCCGCCCGCCCGACCCGCTGGATCCCCGCCGCGACGCTGGGCGGCGCCTCGATCTGCAGCACCAGGTCGACCGCGCCCATGTCGATGCCGAGCTCGAGAGTGGAGGTGGCGACCAGGCCGCGCAGGCGCCCCGACTTCAGCTCCTCC
>DASZJK010000174.1:0-6776 GCA_035948155.1 Candidatus Dormiibacterota bacterium | reverse complement strand
GGGAGACTTCGATGGCCTCCAGGGTGGCGAGAAGGTTTCGTTCGAAATCGAGTCGAGCCCGAAGGGCCCGCGCGCCAAGAGCGTCCGCGTCGCCTAAGTCCTGAGATCAGGAAGGCCCGGGCTTCGGCCCGGGCCTTTTTTCTTTGCTGCGGATTCAGGTGCGTTTGGCGTCAAACGCACCAATTTCCCGGCTCGATACGTGCTTCTGGCGCCGAACGCACTCAACTTTCTGCTCGACCAGCACCCATTACGCCCGAAGGCGTTTCATCAATCTGGGCACGTCGAGCCTGGGTCGCGGGTACTGCGGGTCCATCAGCCGCAACGTCTCGAGCAGGATCTTCGTCACCGCCCAGTTGCGGTAGACCTTGTCGTTGGCGGGCACGACGTACCAAGGTGCCCACTGCGTCGAGCACCGCGTGACGGCGAGCCCGTACGCGCTCATGTAGTCGTCCCAGAAAGCCCGCTCATCGATGTCGCGCTCGCTGAACTTCCAGTGCTTGTCGGGGTTCCGCAGCCGGTCCATCAGGCGTTTGCGCTGTTCGGCGTATGAGATGTGCAGGCAGACCTTGACTACGGTCGTACCGTCGCGCACGAGCTGCTTCTCAAACTCGTTGATCTGGCCGTATCGGCGTTCGATCACCGCCGGCTGGGCAAGGCTGTGCACGCGCGCGATCAGCACGTCCTCGTAGTGCGAGCGATTGAAGATGCCTATGTCGCCGGCGGCGGGGAGGCGCTTGCGAATGCGCCAGAGAAACCCATGCCGCTTCTCCTCCGGGCTCGGTTGCTTGAACGCGGTGAGCAGCACGCCCTGTGGGTTGAAGTTGCGCACGACGTGCGTGACCGTGCCGTCCTTGCCGGAGGTGTCCATCCCCTGCAGCACCACGACGAGGGACCGCTTGTGCTCCGCGTAAAGGCGCTCGTGCAGCTCGAAGAGCTCGTCCTGGTGCTTCGCGATGTCGCGCTCGGCCTTCTTGTGCCCGCGCTTCAGGCCTGGGGTCGAAGCGGGATCGACATCGGCCATGCGAAATCGACCGTCATGGATCTGGGCGCGGAGAAGGTCGCGGACGCCTTTCGCGGCCACCGCCGCAGTGTATTAGGTGAGCTCTACAGGTACGACGTTGAGGTCGAGCAGCTGGTCGCCGCGCAGCACAGTCACAGGAAGCTGTGCGCCGATCTTGGCCTCGACCATCAGTCGCTGCAGATCGCCGGCCTTGCTCACGCCGGCGCCTCCGACCGAGACGATCACGTCGCCCGCGCGCAGTTGGCCGCCGGCAGCGGGTGAGCCGCTCACGACCTCGTGAACTTCCACGCCTGCCTTGCGCGCGAGGCGCTCGGCAATCCGCGGCGGCAGCGCTCGCGTTCCACCGGCGATGCCCAGGTACCCCCGCCGCACGCGACCGTTGTGCATTAGCGCCGCAAGGATCGCCTGCGTCGTCCCGTTCATCGGCACGGCAAGGCCGAGACCCATGCCGGCCACCGCGGTGTTCACCCCGATGAGCCGCGCCATCGAGTCCGCGAGCGCGCCGCCGGAGTTGCCGGGGTTCAGCGCGGCGTCGGTCTGGATCACGTCCTCGATGAAGCGGCGGTGTCCGTTGCCGTCCGCGGTCGCCAGCGAGCGGCCTAACCCGCTGACGACCCCGGACGTAACGGATCCCGAAAAGCCCATGGGGTTGCCGATCGCGACGACCAGCTGGCCGACACGGAGCTGGTCGGCGTTGCCGATCTTCGCCGGGTTCAACGTGGCCGCCCGCGCGCGCGCGACCGCGAGGTCGGACAGCGGGTCAGCTCCGACGACGTCGACGTCGTATTCGGTGCCGTCGAGGAACGACGCGCTCGCCGAGCCGCCGGCGGCGACGACGTGGGCCGACGTGACCAGGAAGCCGTCGGGGGTGATGACGACGCCTGAGCCCGCGCCGCCGAAACCGCGTCCGCCCCGGCCGATCCGGAGGCTGGCCACGGAAGGAAGGACCTTCTCCGCGACGGAGGTCACGATCGACGAGTAGGCGTCCAGCGCCTCCTGCTCGGTCGGGGTCTCGACCATGGTGCTTACAAGATTACCAAGTAACAGAAGGTCTAAACGTGGGCCGCGGCTTTCAGCGACCGGAACTCCTTTTCGAAGGCGTCGACGATCTTCTCCGGGTCGGCGACCAGCCCCTCGTCGGTCGCCACCCCGAGCATCACGCCGCCCGCGTAGGAAAGGATGCTGATCCCGAGGCCGAGCCTTCCGGACTGGGGAACCCAGAACATCACCCGGTCCAGCTTGCGCCCGGCCAGGTAGAGCGGCTCGCGCGGGCCAGGCACGTTGGTCAGCACCGCGGTCGCCTTGCTGCCGAAGAAGCGCAGGCCCAAGCGCTCCACCTCGACCGGCGCCAGGCCCAGCAAGTTCAGCAGGCCGAACGCGACGATGGCCTCTGGAGATCGCTTCAGCTCGTCCATCTCCTTCTTGATGGCGCGGAGTCGCCGCACCGGGTCGACGATGCCGATGGGCAAGGTGAGGAACACCAGCCCGAACGAATTGCCGAGCCGGTGCGCATCCTCGACCGGCCGAAGGTTGACGGGCACCGAGGCGCGGATCGCCACGCCCTTGGTCGATTCACCGCGCCCCTCGAGGTAGCGGCGCAGCGCGCCGGTCGCGGTGGCGACCAGCACGTCGTTGACCGTCGCGCCGTAAGCCTTGCCGATGGCCTTGAAGTGCTCGAGCGGCACAGGGTTGGACCACGCCGCGCGCTTGCGCCGGCCGAGCTCGCCTTTGAACGGCGTCCGCGGATCTGGCGGCAGCAGCACCAGCCGGCCGAGGCGGTAGGCGCCTTCGGCGATGCGCCCGGGATCCTGCAGCAGCCTCGCCGCGCCGCTGGCCGCGCCTGGCAGCCAGTCGAGCGGTCCCGCGTGATTCGACGACGCGGCGCTGCGTCTTCGCGAGGACGCATTTGGTGTGGGATCGGTCAGCGACAGCATCACGCGGACCAGCGCGATGCCGTCGGCGATCGAGTGATGGATTCGAGCCAGGACCACCGAGCCCTTCTCGTATCCGTCGATCAGGTGCACGTGCCACAGCGGCTTGGTGAAGTCGAGCGGCGTGCTCATCTGCTCGCTGACGAACGCGCTCAGGGACTTGTCGCCACCGGGGCCAGGCAGCGCGACGTGGCTCACGTGGTTGCCGATATCGAACTTCGCATCGTCCTGCCAGTGCGGCATGCCTCCCCGCGTGCGCGGCCGGACCACCCGCTGGTGGAACCGGCCGAACGGCGCCAGCCGCGTGTCGAGGAGACTGCCCAGACGCTTCGGGTCGACCTTGCCGTTGAGCATGAGGACGCCAGTGACCATCATCAGGTTGGTCGGGTCTTCCATCCCCAACCAGGCCGCGTCGACGCTCGACATGGGAACAAGGCGCGCCACCGAGGTTAGAGTGTCACGCCCCCGGGCCCCGCGCATCTTCGCGATCTAGACGGCCGGGCGCCACCCCACCCCACGAAATCTGCGATTTCGCGGGGACCCCGGGATCCGGCGCTGAAGCCGGCGTCAGGGGCCCCGGCGCGCCGTCGTCGCGCCTCGCGATGCGCTCCTTGTCGCGCCACCCCTTCCTTGGCTCCGGCCGTCGATCTCGCGAATCTGCAGCGGAGCCCGGGAGGCGTGACACTCCGTGATCCTACGGCGCTTACGAATTCTTCACATCCGCCTAATGCCACCGTCGGCGCGGGGGCATTGAATGGCGTCGTGAGCCTCGCACCGATCCAAGAACAGACCGTTGCCGCGCCCGCTCCGCGGCGAGGCATGACCCGCCGCCAGGTCCTCGCCGCGGCCGCCGCCACCGGAATCGGCGTCGGCGTGATCCGCCTCCTGGGCGGCTCGATGCAGCAGATCGCATCCCCGCGGCATGCATCAGGAACCGACTGGCTTTCGCCGCTGCAGTCCGAATCCGCACGCGTCATGCAGCTGCTGCGCCGGACGACGTTCGGCTACACGCCTGCGCAGCTCGAGTCGGCGCTGTCGGACGGTTTCAGCAAGACCGTCGACCGCCTTGTCGAGACCAGACCTGCGGAGCCGCCGGTGCCCGCGTTCGCCAGCACACCCGGCGGCCGCTTCCCGATCGCGCCGCTGCAGCAGTGGTGGATCGACCACATGCTCAGCACGACGACGCCGTTCGCGGAACGGATGACGCTTTTCTGGCACGGCCACTTCACGAGCGACTACCGCAAGACCGCCAACGACACCTTCATGTACTGGCAGAACCTCACCTGGCGCCGCATGGGCCTGACTGACCTGCGCTCGATGCTGATGCAGGTCACCTCCGACCCCGCGATGCTTCGGTACCTCGACCTCGCGACGTCCACGGGCCAGAGCCCGAACGAGAACTACTCGCGCGAGCTAATGGAGCTCTTCACCATGGGTGCCGGCAACTACACGGAGAGCGACGTACGCGAGAGCGCCAAGGCGTTGGCGGGCTGGGTCGAGCCACAGCCGGACTCGAGCGCGACCGTCGTCGTCGACAAGACCAACAACATCACGCGCCGCCTGCCCGTCTACACAACGCAGAAGCCTGGCGTTTTCAACCAGCGCCGCGCGTACAGGGGCAGCGTCACCTATCTCGGCAAGACCGGCCCGCTCGACACGCAGGGCGTGATCGACCGCATCCTCGCCCAGCCGGCCACTGCGGCCTTCATCGCCGGCAAGCTCGCCACGCATTTCGTCACGGCCCGGCCGTCGCAGAGCTACGTGAATTCGCTCGCGGACACGTTCCGGCGCAGCAAGTACGACATGAAGACGCTGATGCGCGCGATCCTCACCAGCTCTGAATTCAGCGCCGGCTCGACTTACCGCAGCCTCATCAAATCACCCGTCGAGTTCATGGTCGATGCCGCGCGCGCGCTCGGTGCGCCGGCGGCCGCGGCCTCGAAGGTGATCGCGGGATCCGGCTCTGGGATGGGGCAGAGCCTCTTCGACCCGCCCGACGTCAACGGCTGGCCCAACAACGAGTCGTGGATCTCGTCCAACACCGTGGTCGAGCGTGTCAACTTCGTGACCTCTGCGCTCGCGCAGGTCAAAGGCACGCTGCCGAAGCCGTCCGACGCGGTGCACACGCACCTCGACGGCGTGCTGAGCCCGCAAACCTCGACGTTCCTCAACCAGGCGGCCGACGACCGCGCCCGCTGGTTCATCCTCCTTGCCTCGCCGGAATTCCAGCTCAAGTAGGAGCACGCAAATGACGAAAGAAGTTGGCATCAACCAGCTCAAGCGCCGCGACTTCCTGAAGGCGGGTCTGGTCTTCGGCGCCGGCGCCTCAGGCCTGGCCGCGGGCTACGCGGCGGTTCCCGACGCGTTCGCGCGAGCCGTCTACGCGGCGAAGCAAGAGGGCGCCGCCAACGACAACATCCTGGTGATGATCCAGCTCGCGGGGGGCAACGACGGCTTGCGCACGCTGGTGCCGCTCGCGGACCCATCCCTGCACGACCTGCGACCGAAGCTCGCCGGACCGATGGTGTCGCAGGCCCTGCCCCTCAACGCGCAGTACGGCCTGAACCACAACCTTGCGGGCATCAAATCGTTGTGGGACAAGGGCAAGGTCGCTGTCGTGCAGGGCGTCGGCTACCCCAACCCGACCTTCTCCCACTTCGAGTCGATCCGGATCTGGGAGACGGGCGACCCGACGCGTCGCCAGGTGGACGGCTGGCTCGGCCGCACGCTCGCGAACAACTACGACTCCAACGGTCACCCGCTGACCGGATGCGCGTGCGGCGCGACCGACGCGCCCGGCGCGCTGCGCGACCTGCAGGCGACCCTGACCGTGATCCAGGACCAGAAGAAGTTCGGCTTCACCGGCGGCACGGAGGTCGAAGCCGCCGTCGGCGCGCTCTACAAGGGCACGCCCGGCATCTACGGGGCGCTGTTCGACACCGCGATCGCGACCGCGACCGAGACGATGGCGACGCTGCGGACGTCAGCGTCGAGCTACCAGCCGATGGCGGACTACACCGACAAGGTCAAGCTGGTGTACTCGTCCAAGAACCAGCTCGCCGCGGCGCTCCAGCTTGCGGCCGAGCTCATCGTCACGGGTACCGGGGTCAAGCTGCTGCACGTCACGCTCGGGGGCTTCGACACGCACTACACCGAGCTCAATCGGCACGACGACCTGATGGGCTACCTCGACTCCGCGGTGTCGGCCTTCTACCAGGACCTCGCCGCGCACAACGCGGCGGACAAGGTGCTCATCGCGACGTGGTCGGAGTTCGGCCGGCGGCCGCGCGAGAACGCGAGCGGCGGCACCGACCACGGCGCCGCGGCGCCGCTTTTGCTCATCGGCGACCCGGTCACGGCCGGCCTCTACGGAGAAGAGCCGAGCCTGACCAACCTCGACAGCACCGGCAACCTCAAGTACGCCGTCGATTTCCGATCGGTCTATCAGGAGATTTTGAGTGGGCACCTTGGCGCAGACGCGGGCAAGATCCTCGGCCAGACGTTCGATCGCGTTTCGTTCCTTCGATCGCCAGTCACGGCGTGAGCGCGTGCGGCTCTTCCTGATGAAGGCCGTCGCGACAGCGTTGACGATCGGGGCGACGGCCGCGTCGGCGGTGTTCGTCACGTCGCACCTGAAGAACCCGACCGCGCCGCTGCAGCCGGCGGTGTCGAACGCGTCGACGACTTCGGTCGCGGGCGTGAGCGTCGGACCGTCGGTGCAGCCGACGAACGAACCTCCGATGACGTCGACCTATGCGTCCTGAGGTCAATTCGCGTCATTTCGACGCGATGGGGACGACCTGCAGCCTGTACGGGATGGACGC
>DASZJK010000173.1:0-7795 GCA_035948155.1 Candidatus Dormiibacterota bacterium | reverse complement strand
CGGCTTCTTTCTCGGTCCGACCATCCTCGATCACGTCACGCCCGGCATGGCTGTCGGACGGGAGGAGATCTTCGGGCCCGTCCTCTCGGTGTCGAGGGCGGACTCTCTCGACGAAGCCATCGCCCAGGCCAACGCCTCGGCTCTCGGCAACATGGCCACGATATTCACGTCGTCCGGCCGCGCCGGGCGCGAGTTCCGGGAACGCGTCGAGGCGGGCATGACCGGCATCAACGTGCCCATAGCGCAGCCTTTTGCGTTCTTCCCTTTCAGTGGCTGGAAGGGCTCGTTCTACGGAGATCTTCACGTGCACGGCACCGACGGGATCGATTTCTATACGCGGAAGAAAGTGGTCGTGACTCGCTGGTGAAGGCGGCAGGAACTCTTTTTTCTTGGACGATCACCGCGCTGTTCGCGGCGTTGACGGTCATGCTCGGATTCGAGAGCTGGGCCCTCCTCACCAACCACACGCCCATCACCGAATACATCAGGCCGGCCATCCACACGTATCCAGGCATCGCGTTCGCGGTGGCGGTCGTGCTCGGCATGATCCTCGGTCACTTCCTGTGGGGCCCGGCCTGGGGGCGAACCTCCCCCGAGGGTCAGAAGCCGTGAACCTGAGCACGCTCAACTACTCGCCGCCCTCGATCCTCTCGCTAATCGCGACCGCCTTTGCCCTGGTGGCAACCCTGCTGATGATCGAAGAGTCGTTTGCCCTGCGAGCCGGCCGCGATCCACTGAGCAACAGCGTGCGGGCAATGGTGCGCCGCTTCCCGCGCATCACGTACGCGCTCGCGATCGTGGTCGGCATGCTTCTCGGTCACGAGCTCTGGCCCTAGACACAGCAGCCGTTCCAGCGGTCAGGCACGCGGAGTGGACGGGCACCGCGATGGTGGTCGTCTCCGCGGTGGCCTTCGGCACCCTGTCGATCTTCGCGAAGCTGGCATACAACGAGGGACTGGGCACCGAGCAGCTGCTCGCCTTTCGCTTCGCGCTTGCCGCGATCGGGATGTGGGCGTTGTCGTTCGCGGTCGGCCAGAATCCGCTGAGGCTGAGCCGCCGCCAGGCCGCCAGCCTCGTCGCGGTCGGAGGCGTGCTGTACACGCTGCAGGCGATGACCTACTTCATCGCTCTGCGCACGCTGCCGGCGTCGCTGTGCGTGCTCATCGTCTACATCTACCCGAGCCTGGTCGTGATCGCCGCGTGGCTGTTTCTTCGCCGCCGCGTTTCCCGGTGGCACGTTGGCGCCCTGGTCGCCAGCTTCGCCGGTGTGATCCTGCTGGTCGGCGGCGCGCAGTTCCAGGTCGGAACCGGGCTCATATTCGCCTTCGCCGCGCCGCTGATGTACACGACATTCATCCTGATCAGCGAGCGCGTGATGGCGGCGGTGCCGCCGGTCGCCGCCAGCGCTGTGATGATGTCAGGGACCGCGGTCGTGCTCTGCGTGATCGCGCTCTTCCAGGGCCAGTTCGTCTTGCCCGCGACGCCACGAGGCTGGGCGATCAGCGTCGGCATCGCGGTGGTGCCGACGATGATCGCGATCTCGCTGTTCCTTGCGGGACTCCCGCGCGTGGGAGCGGCGCGCGCGTCGCTGATCAGCACCCTTGAGCTGGTCGTGACGGTAACGCTTGCGATCCTGCTGCTGGGTGACCGCTTCACGCTCCTCGAGGCGTTCGGTGGAGTGCTGGTCCTCGGCGCTGTCGTGGTCGTTCAAGCGGCCCACCTGTGGAGGCCCGTCCCCCTCAAGTAGCAAGCGAGCGAGCCACTCCGGGCTGCGCGATTGGCGCAAAACGCACCAAAAAAGGAGCCGCGACCAGTGCCGTTGACGCCAAACGCCCCGATTTTGTGATCCGGGCTATCCTGCGGCGATGGGTTGTTTCTTTGGCACCGCCAAGGACACGTGACCCCATTCCAGCAGCTCGAGTACCTGTACACGCCGAGCCACGACGTAGCCAAAGACGCGCAGCTCTTCGTCGATTCGCTCGGAGCGAGGTTGGCGTTCGCGGTCGAGGGAATGGGCGCCCGGGTGGCGATGGTGCAGCTGACCGAAAAGCCCCCTCACGTCCTCCTCACGGACCACCTCGAGGGCGACCGGCCGATCTACATCTACCGGGTCGACGACCTGCGCAAGGCGACGGCCGCGCTCCGCAAGCGTGGTTTGAAGAACGAGGCCAGGGTGGAGATCCCGATGGGTCCGTGCATCTCCTTCACGACCGCCTCGGGCCACCGGATCGCGGTCTACGAGGCGTCGAGGCCCGGGGTGCTGGAACACTTCCTCGGAAGGCGGGATTTCTGAGCTAAGGATGACCACCAAACGCTGGATCCTGGCGGCCGCCGTGCTCGGATCGGGGATCGTGTTCCTCGACTCGACGGTCGTCAACGTCGCCCTGCCAAGGATCGGACGCGACCTGCCTCGAACCTTCCTCGGCGTGCTCGAGGGCCAGTCGTACGTCTACAACGCCTACCTGTTGACGCTGAGCGCGCTCCTCATCCTTGCCGGCGCGGTCAACGACTTCTACGGCCGTAAACGCACGTTTCTGCTGGGACTGCTCGGCTTCGGCGTCACCTCGATGCTGTGCGGCCTCGCGCCCACGATGGAGCTGCTCGTCCTCTTCCGCATACTGCAGGGCGCGGCGGGCGCGCTGCTCGTCCCCGGCTCCCTGGCCCTGCTCACGGCGAACTTCTCGGGCGAGGAGCAGGGCCGGGCGTTCGGCACCTGGGCCGGCGCATCGGGCGCGACGACGGTCCTCGGGCCTTTGCTCGGCGGACTGCTCGTCGACACGATCTCGTGGCGCGCCGCGTTCTTCATCAACGTTCCGCTGGTGGCGATTGCTGCATGGGCGACCTGGCGGCACGTTCCGGAGAGCCGCGATGAGACCGCCACCCGCCAGTTCGACTGGATCGGCGCCGCCATAGTTGCGCTTGCGGTCGGCGGGCTCGCGTTTGGCACCATCTACGGCCAGCAGCGCGCGTGGCACGACGCGCTCGGATTCGTCGCCATCGCGGTGGGGGTCGTCGCCACCGTCGCGTTACCCCTCTGGATGATGCGGGCGAAGCACCCGCTCATCCCGCTCGAGCTTTTCCGGTCCCGCAACTTCACCGTGGTCAACATCTCGACCCTTCTCATCTACGGCTCCCTCTACGTGACCTTCTACTACGTCGGCCTCTACCAGCAGGGCACCCTCGGCTACGCCGCCGCCGCAGCCGGAGCGGCCGGAATTCCCGGTTCGCTTTTCCTAATCTTCCTGTCCCGCCGTTTCGGAACGCTGGCGGCGAAGTACGGCCCGCGAATCTTCATGACGGTCGGACCGGTGATCATGGCCGTCGCCGTCCTCTGGTACGTCCGTGTGCCGGCTGGCAGCACGCCTTGGAAGCTGATGCCGAAAGATCCCTCTACCTATTTGCCGCCGCTGTCGTACTTCATCGACTTCCTGCCCGCCTCGATCGTCTTCGGGTTCGGCATCTCCATGCTGGTCGCCCCACTGACGACAGCCCTCATGACGTCGGTGCCGGTGCGCCATTCAGGCCTCGGCTCCGCGATCAACAACGCCATCTCGCGCGTCGGTCCGCAGCTGGCCGGCGCGCTCATCTTCGTGTTTCTCACGGCGAGCTTCTACAGCTCGCTGGCGTCGCGCATCCCCGGCCTCGACGTGTCGTCGGAGAGCTTTCGCAAGATGGTGAGCCCGCTCAACATCCCCGCGGATCCGCAGCTGGTCGCGGCCGTGCGGGACGCATCGACGTCATCCTTCCACCTCGCGATGATGATCGGCGCGTCGCTGCTGATCGCGGGCGCGATCGTCAACGCGGTCGGCATCCGCAATCCCGGCGCCACGAAAGCGGCCACTGAACCGACCGCGGAAGCCGCGCCCGCCTAGTGGCAAGAAGAGGCTGATGGCGACCCACATCGATCGCGACCGGCTGCAGGAGCTCGTCGAGGCCGGCGCCCAGCTCATCGAGGTGCTCCCCGCCAGGGAGTACGAAGAGGACCACCTGCCCGGCGCGCGAAGCATTCCCCTGAAGAGCCTCGACCGCAACGCGCTCGCGAGCCTCGACCCGAAGCGGCCGATCATCGTCTACTGCTGGGACATCGCTTGAGACGTGTCGCCCAGGGCCGCGGCGCGGCTCGAGACTCTCGGCAGGACCGACGTCTACGAGTACCAGGCAGGCAAGCTCGACTGGATGGCCGCCGGCCTTCCGACCGAGGGCACGAACGCGACCAGGCCGCGCGCCGGGACGGTGGCCCGCACGGACGTGCCGACCGCATCGCTGTCCGAGCGCGTCGGTGACGTCCGCGATCGGGTTCGCGCGGCGGGCTGGGAAGCAGCTGTCGTCATCGACCCCCAGCGGGTTGTCCTCGGCTTCCTCGGCGCGAAAGAGCTCGAGAAGGACGGCGAGCTGACCGTCGAGGTCGCGATGAAGCCGGCGCCGAGCACCTTTCGGCCGTACGTGCCGATCAAGGAGGTCGCCGACTTCCTGGTCAAGCACGACTTCCAAAGTTCACCAATCACGACCTCGGACGGCAAGCTCGTGGGGCTGGTGCTGCGCTCGGACGCGGTGCGCGAGGCGGAGGGCTGCCCCGACTGCGTCCGCAGCATGATCTAGGACTCAGTCGGTGGGATGATGTGCCGTCATGGACGTGCGTGAGGACGTCGTCGACATCCTGTCCGGCTTCTCGCTGTTCGCCGACCTCGCCACGCCTGAGCTCGAAAGCCTTGTCGACACGTTCGGCGAGGAGGCATTCCAGCCCTCTGAGCGGGTGCTGCGCCAGGGCCTGACCGGCTCGAACTTCTACGTGATCCTCGAGGGCACCGCCGCCATTCGCGTCGACGGCAAGGACCGCGCGATCCTGAGGCCCGGCGACTACTTCGGCGAGATCTCCACGCTGCTCGGGGTGCCGCCGACGGCGGACATCGTGGCCCAGGGCAGATTGCGCTGCCTCGTGCTGCCTGGCGCCGAGCTGCAGGCCTTCCTCGTCGGGCACCCGCGAGTGATGTACCGCATCCTTCAGGAGGAGGCGCGAAAGGTTCGAACGACGACCCGGTGGTTGAGCTGACCGAGCGACCGTTTCCGCCTGGCCGGTATCCGCTGGTCGTCGTCGGAAGCGGACCCGGCGCGCTCCAGCTGACGTACAGCCTCCGCCGTTTCGGTGTCGATCACGCGGTGCTGTCGCGGGACGACGCACCCGGCGGCATGTTCCGGCGCTGGCCGATCTTCCAGCGGATGTTGAGCTGGACCAAGCCCTACGCGAATCACAGACCCGGCACCCGCGAGTACGAGCGCTACGACTGGAACAGCTTGCTGGGCGAGGAGGAGGCGACGCGGTCGGTCATGCCTCGTGTGATGGACGGAACCTCGTACTTCCCGTCCCGCCCCGAGATGGAACGCGGGCTGGTCGAGTTTGCGACGAGCGCCGGCCTGCGGATCCGCTACGGATGCCGGTGGGAATCGACCCGGGCCGAGGGCGGCGAGCTCGTCCTGTCCACGGCGGATGGGGAATACCGCACGCCGGCGGCGGTCTTCGCGGTTGGGGTCGCCGAGCCGTGGCGCCCCCAGACCCTCGACGTCGAAGGGGTGCAGCAGTACGGCGAGCTGCGCCCCGCAGAGACCTACGCCGACCGCAGGATTTTCATCGTCGGCAAGCAGAACTCCGGGTTCGAGATCGCGACCGGCCTGCTGCCCTGGGCGCGGCAGATCGTGCTGGCGTCTCCGAGCCGGACCAAGCTCTCGGTCGACACACGCAGCCTAGTCGGGGTCCGCGCCCGTTATGTCCAGCCGTACGAGGACTGGGCGCTCGCAGGCGGCGTCGTGATCCTCGAGGCTTCGATCGAGAAGGTGGAGCGGCGCGGCGAGGGCTATGTGGTGCACACGAAGGGAAGGGCGGACGGGTCCGCGCTCGACTTCGAGGTCGATGACGTCATCGCCGCGACCGGTTTCGTGACTCCGCTCCAGGACCTGCCCGGACTCGGAGTCGAGACGTTCGGGCAGAGCGGGCTGCCCGTGCAGACCCCGTTCTGGGAAAGCTCGTCCGTGCCCGGAATCTACTTCGCGGGCACGATCATGCAAGGCGCGCAGGGTATGCGCAAGCACGGCATACCCAGCAACTCGGGTGCGGTGCAGGGCTACCGCTACAACGCTCGCCTGCTCGCGCGGCACCTCGCCGAAACTCGCTTCGGGGTCGCCGTTGATCGGCCGGTGTTGAAAGCCGAAGATCTCGTGGCGTTCCTGCTCGCCGAGGTAAGCCGCGGCCCCGAGCTCTGGCACCAGCGCTCTTACCTCGCGCGCATCGTGACCTTCGACCCGGATCGCGGCATCGTCGACGAGGGCATCGGGCCGCTGGCGCATTTCCTCGACAACCCGGGCCCGGATGCGGTTGCCGTCGCGCTGGAAGCCAACGGCAAGGACGACCCCTATCCCGCGGTCTACGTCCGCGCGCGCGGCGCGACCTCCGAGCACCTTCTTCCGCCGCATCCGCTGCTCGACTTCGAAGGACCGGAGTACCAACGGCAGCTCAGCAGCGTTCTCGGCAAGGTCGTGTCCGTCGCGGCCTCCGTCCAGTGAGCCTTCCGACCGGCACTGTGACGTTCCTCTTCACCGACATCGAGGGCTCCACGCGCCTCATGCAGGAGCTCGGTGACCGGTACGTGCAGGCGCAAGTCGAGCATCACGCGATCCTGCGCGAGGCGTTCCGCAGCGGCGATGGCCGCGAGCTGCGTACGGAAGGCGACTCGTTCTTCTGCGTCTTCGAGTCGGCGATCGATGGATGCAGGGCGGCGGCGCAGGCCCAGCGCGAGTTCGCGCGTCACGAGTGGCCCGACGGCAAGCCGATCCGCGTGCGCATCGGGATGCACACGGGCGAGGCCCCGCTCGTCGGCGAGGAGTACATCGGCCTCGACGTCCACCACGCGGCGCGCGTGGCCGCGTCGGCGCACGGCGGCGAGGTCGTGCTGTCGGAGGCGACGCGGGGTCTGGTCGAGGGCAGCCTGCCGGCGGGCCTGTCGGTGCGGGACCTCGGGATGCATCGCTTGAAGGACCTGTCCCGTCCCGAGCGACTGTTCCAGCTCGTGATCGACGGAGCGCCGAACGACTTCCCGGCGCTGCGCACGCTCGAGTCGACGCCCAACAATCTGCCGACCCAGCTCACCAGCTTTGTTGGGCGCGAGCGCGACGTCGACGAGGCCAAGAAGCTTCTGCGGCACACGCGAATTCTCACACTGACCGGGCCGGGCGGCATGGGCAAGACCCGCCTCAGCCTTCAGGTCGCGGCCGACCACATCAATGGATTCGATGGTGGGGTGTACTTCGTCCCGCTGTCGGCGGTGCGCGACCCGGAGCTGATCGCGTCGGCGATCGCGCAATCGGTCGGCATCCAGGTCAGCGGCAATCGCCGTCCGGTCGACGCGGTCAACGAATTCCTGGTGGACCGCGATGTGCTCCTCGTGCTCGACAACCTCGAGCAGCTGCTTCCGGATGGGGCGCCGTTCATCGCGCAGCTGCTCCAGGCCAGCCCGCGGGTCAAGGTTGTCGCGAGCAGCCGGGCCGCGCTCAAGGTTTACGGGGAGCAGGAGCTCGCCCTCGAGCCGCTCCGCATGCCGAGCCTTCGCGCGCTCCCTTCGCTGGCGGCGCTGTCGCAGTTCGAGGCGGTGGCGCTATTCATCGAGCGTGCGGTCGCCGCCAAGCACGACTTTCATGTCACCAACGAGAACGCGCCCGCGATAGCGGGCATCTGCGAGCGGGTCGACGGGCTGCCGCTCGCGATCGAGCTGGCGGCCGCACGCATCAAGCTCTTCAGCCCGCAGGC
>DASZJK010000172.1:0-1542 GCA_035948155.1 Candidatus Dormiibacterota bacterium | reverse complement strand
CGCTCCGCGAGGTCCGGCAGCTCGTTGATGCCGAAGATGCCGCGGTTGGTGCGAGGCAGCAGCCCGTAGTGGATGGTCAGCTCGTCGGCCAGGTAGCGGCCCTCGGCGACCTTGATCGGGTCGACCTCGCCGATCAGGTCGGCGATCGAGATGTCCGGCGTGGCCAGCTTCTCGCCGTAGCGGAAGTCGCGTCCGATCCACGCGATCTCGACTTCGTCGCCCTGCTTCTGCACCAGGTCGCGGCAGCGCCGGCAGATCGGGCCGAAGGGATGGTCGTTGACCTCGCACCCTGCGATCACCGGGACCGTCTCGTCGAGCAGGCTGACGAGCGAGCGCATGATGCGGCTCTTGGCCTGACCGCGCTCCCCCAGGAGGATGACGTCGTGACCGGAGATGATCGCGTTGGAGAGCTGGGGCAGGACGGTCTCGTCGTAGCCGACGATTCCCGGCAGCAGCGTGTCGCCCGCCCGCAGCCGCGTGAGGAGGTTGCGGCGCATCTCCTGCTTCACGGTCTCGCGCACGTGCCCGGTCGCGCGAAGCTCGCCGATGGTCCGCGCCTGGCCGGAGGTCACCCCTGCACTATAGACAAGCAATCGCGCACTCTCGACGCGTCAAGCAAAGACTCAACACAGGTTTGTCATCGCGCCGCAGTTAGACTGACCGAGCGTCTTGACCCAATCGATTCGTGATCGCTACGAGGCTGCGCACGATGAGGGAAGGCCGCTTCTGGGCGGCCACCGAGGCAACCCGGCGGAACATCCGGAGAACACGATGCGGTCCTTCCGCTCCGCCATCGCCATGGGCTGCGACCTCATCGAATGCGACGTGCACCTTTCCTCGGACGGCCGGCTGGTCGTGATCCACGACCACACGCTCGACCGCACGACCAACGGCACCGGCGCCGTGCATGACTACACGGCGGCCGAGCTGCGCAAGCTGGACGCCGGCGAGGGGGAGAAGATCCCGCTCCTGCAGGAGGTGATCGAGCTGGCGATCGGCAAGGTCGGGCTGGTGATCGAGCTGAAGAACCTGCCGCCGCTCTATCCCGGCCTCGAGGAAAAGCTGATCAACATGCTCCGCCAGCTCGGCGCCATCCAGGAGTGTGCGGTCGTCTCGTTCAACCACACCGCCATCCACGAGCTGCGCAAGGTAGAGCCGACTCTGCAGCTGGGGATTCTCGAGGGGGCGCGCCCCCTCCATCCGGCGAAGATGCTGCGTGAGACGGGCGCCGACGTTTACTCCCCGCACTGGGGCGCGACCGACCCGCAGGTCGTCCAGGAGGTTCACGCGGCCGGTGGAGCCGTGGCCGTGTGGCCGGTCGACGACGAGGCCGCGATCGCGTGGTGCAGGTACACCAGGCCGGACGCGATGTTCTCCAACCGCCCCCAGGAGGTTGCCGCCGCCCTTCGTTCGTAGCGCCCGTTACAGCCGCCTGCGGCCCGGCGTTGCCTCAAATACCGTGCGCGCACCTACCATGAACCGGCCGTGGAAGCCGACCGACCGGCCTTCGAGGACCTCTACCGCGATTACCTGGGACGGATC
>DASZJK010000171.1:0-2055 GCA_035948155.1 Candidatus Dormiibacterota bacterium | reverse complement strand
TCGAGCCCCTGGTCTGCGTGCAGATCCCGATCTACAACGAGCGGTACGTCGCTGAGCGGGTCATCGACGCCGTGTGCGCGATGGAATGGCCGCGCGCCCGATTCGAGGTCCAGGTTCTCGATGACTCAGACGACGAGACATTTGCCATCGTCAGCAGGTGCAAGGCGCACTGGCTACGACTCGGCGTCAACATCACGCACGTCAGGCGCGGTAGTCGGGTCGCTTTCAAGGCCGGCGCCCTAGCGCACGGTCTGACGTTGACCGACGCCCCGTTCGTCGCGATTTTCGACGCAGATTTCGTCCCGCCTGCCGACTTCCTGCGACGCACCCTTGGCGTCTTCGACGATTCGCGGGTCGGTTTCGCGCAGGCGCGGTGGGGACACCTCGACGAGGGCTACTCGTGGTTCACCCGATTGCAGGCGCTGGCCATCGACTTTCACTTTCTCGTCGAGCAGGCGGTCCGGTCGAGCAAGGGCTACTTCACCAACTTCACCGGCACGGCGGGCGTGTGGCGACGCGCGGCGATCGAGGATGCCGGCGGCTGGAGCGCGCGCACCCTCACTGAGGACCTCGACCTGAGCTACCGCGCGCAGCTGCGCGGTTGGCGCGCGGCGTACATCGAGGACCTCGTCGTGCCCGAGGAGCTGCCGGTGTCGATCGACGCGTATCGGCGCCAGCAGTCGCGATGGGCGACGGGCAGCTTTCAGTCCGCGTTCAACCTGTTGGTCCCCGTGCTGCGCAGCCCGAACCGGCTCGGCGTGAAGTTCCAGGCATTCGTGCACCTGGTCGCATACGGCGTCGGGCCGGTGATGCTGGTCCAGCTCGCCTGCTACCCGTTGCTCCTGCTCGCCGCACCACGCGCCGGCATCGGACTGCCGTGGCAGGTGGAAAACGCCTCGGTCCTGATCGTTGCGATCGGGATCTCGCCCTGGATCGGATTCATGGTCGCGCAGACCAGGCGCGGCCGGCCCTGGTGGTCCGGAGCCCCGGCGCTGCTCTGCCAGGTGGTTGGGGCTGGAATGTCGCTCAACACGATGGTCGCCCTGGTTAGGGCGACACGTCGAGGCGGCGAGTTCGTGCGCACGCCGAAGTACCGAATCGTCGAGCGCGGACAAGAGTGGCGCGACCAGGCCTACGTCCACGTCGGTGACCCGCGCGCGGCGGTCGAGGCAATTATCGGTTTGGGCGCGCTGGCCATTGCCCCGCTCGCCGCAGCCGAAGGCCAGTGGATGGTCGCGATCTATTCGAGCCTGTTCGCGGCCGGCTTCCTGGCGGTCGCGGCGCTGAGCGCTGTTGATCTGCTCGAAGTCGTGACCCTCCGTCGCATGGGTAGGCAGGCGCTGGGTCGCGTGCGCCTGGCCGCACCCGCAGCCGCACTGCTCGGGCTCTGCGGCCTGTTGCTCCTGGTTGCGGCCCAGGTGCCGGAGCCGTTCGAGGATGGCTACGGCCACTGGCTCATCGCGGCGAACCTCGCCTCCACGGGCCAGCTGCACGACCCTCTGTTCGGAATGGAGGACACCTGGCTGCCCGGCTACCACGTGCTCGCAGCCGCAGTCCTTCACCTGTTCGGGCTCTGGCAGCTGGGCGCATTGAAAGCGCTCGGCGCTCTGCTTGGATTGGCGACGCTCGCCTGCGTCTACTGCATTGCGCCAAACGCGCGGCAGGGACGGCTCGCGGTGATCCTGCTAGTGCTCAACCCGGTATTCCTGTTCACATCGGGCTCGGCCGTCGTCGAACCCCTCATGACCGCGCTGCTCGTGGGGGCGGCGCTCGCGGCGGTAAGGAACCGGATGCGGCTGGCGGCATTGCTCGCAGTCCTCGCCGCGCTCACCGCCACCAAGGCGTGGATCTGGATCGGGGCCGCCATCGGGTTCGTGGTCGTCGAGCAGATCCACTCGCTCGTCAACAGGCGCTCCCGGCGATTCGCTCCGGCGGCTGCGTGGGCACTTCCCGCGGTCGCCGTCCTTTTGTTCATGCAGCTCGGCTTTGCGCCCGCCAGCCATTCGATCGCCCGCGGATCGGTCGAGGTGTTCTCCGCCACCGCCCGAGGCAGCA
>DASZJK010000170.1:0-2583 GCA_035948155.1 Candidatus Dormiibacterota bacterium | reverse complement strand
AGCTTGGTGTTCGCGGGGATGGTCTTCGACCAGTGGTGGCAGCGACGGCACAACTTCCAGCTCGTGTGGTCGATCGGCCTGCTGTTCTACGGCGTCAGCACCGGGTGCGAGTTCCTGGGCGGGGCGTTTGGCTGGAATCCGCTGCTGTACCGGACCTGGTACCTGGTGGGGGCGTTTCTCGTGCCCGCGTACCTCGGCGCCGGCACCCTCTACTTGCTCAACAAGACCCGCTTCGGCTACTTCGTGGCCGCTTCGGTGGCGCTCGGAGGCCTGTTTTCGCTCCTCGCGACCTCTAAATATGCGGGCTCGTCGACGGCCGGCTACATCGCTCTGCTCGCCGCGTTGGTGGCCGGCGCTGCCGTAGCGTTGACGACCTGGCGCCGGCGGGAGATGCAGGCGCACGTCGCGATGGCGTTCCTCGTGGCGGGGACGCTGGTCGTCGCCGCCCTGGTGTTCTCGTCCCGCCTCTCGGGCGTGGCGATCGACCCCACGACCCACGCGCCGGTCGCCACCGGGTTCCCCGGCTACCTGCGGGTGAGCAGCGTTCCGTTCAACGCAGGCGGCGGGCTGTCGCTGGTCTTTGGCGCGCTGTACTCCGCCTACATCTACATGCCGAAGAAGCGGGCGATCGAGGCCCGGCTGGGCATCGTGGCCATCGTGGTCAACTTCTTGGTATCGCTGCCCGGCGCGGCGAGCGCCCTTCTGCGCGGCAAGCTCAACTCCCGCGTGCCGGCGACGATCCTGATCGCGATCGGTGCGTTGATCCCGGGCATCACGAGCAGCCTCAACCGATTTGGCGTGACGTGGTCGTTCTTCCTCGGCGAGTTCTTCGGGCTGGTGCTGATCTTCGCCGGCTTCCTGGTCAGCGAGGAGGTGTTTCGCAACATCCGGCTGGGGACGACGCTGTGGACGCGGGCGCCCTCACTGGAACGTGAGGCTGGTTGATATCTCGATCGCTTTCTCGATGCTTTTCGCAACGGGGCAGCGCGACATGTGGAATGCATGCGACCTCTCTGCTGCCTCGCGCTTGTCCTCGGGGCAGTCGCGCAGCGTGTACGCCACGCGGATCCTTTTGATGACGAGGACCTTCTCCTCGACGTAGACCTCGCCCTCGGCCTCTGACGTCAGCCGCCCCTCGCTCGCGTCGATTCCGCGCGCCTCCAGCGCGCCCCCAAAGGTGCCGGTGAGTCAACCGGCGGTCGCGGCGACGAGGTAGTCGAGCGTGGTCGCATGCTCTGGGTACTGACCGGGCGCGGTGCCGTAGTGCTCGCGCACCGGCCCATGCGTGCCGAAGATCACCGGTTGAGCTTCGGAGGGAAGGAACGCCTCGCGAATCGGTCCGCGCTCACGAACGATCCTCACCTTGGATACGTATGCCGGCCCGGAGGGATCGCCCACCCCTCGAAGATTACCGCCCGCCGGGGCGCGCCTCTCACGTCCGACTTGACCGTTTGGGGTCCCAAGAGGTCTACTAGCCACGCGAGTGGAAGCGGTTTCAGGTTCGGCGGTCACCCTCGGTGCTGCGCGGAGCCTGGCGACGGAGCGAAACGAGTCGGTCGGGGTCGTGGTCCTCGACGCCGGATGGAACGTGTTTCAAGACCCATCGTTCCCGCGGCTCCTGCATGGGATCGGCGCCGAGCTTTCCGACCACGGGCTGCAGATGGTGCTCTTCGCTCCGCAGTCGCAAGCCGACTCGAACCGGCTCGAGCAGTACCTCGCACGCGGTCACGTGGACGGCGTTCTGCTCGTCCGGCTGGACGACCACGAGGTCCTGCCGGAGCGGCTCCAGTCGCGCGGCATCCCGGTTGTCCTCGGGGGCAGGCCGCGGCGCGGGCTGGACATCAGTTTTGTGCACGTCGACAACCACGCCGGCGCCAAGAGCGCGACCGAACACCTCATCGAGCAGGGGCGGCGCCGGATCGCCCATGTCGGCGGTCCCCAGCACGATGATCTTTCCGGCGACCGGCTGCAGGGCTATCGCGAAGCCCTATGGAACGCGGCGCTCCGCAGCGACCTCGTCGAGCACGGCGAGCCCAGCCGCGAGGGTGGCGAGATGGCCATGGCGCGATTGCTCGATCGCTGCGAAGAGATCGACGCCGTCTTCGCCGCCTCTGACGCCATGGCGATCGGGGCGATGTGGGTGATGCAGGCGTTGGGGCGTCGGATTCCGGATGACGTCGCCATCATCGGTTTCGACGACTCGCCGCCGGCGGCTGCGACGCAACCTCCGCTGTCGAGCGTCAGGCAGCCGATGGAGGACATGGGCCGCGAGATGGCGCGATTGGTCCTCAGCATGACGGCGCTCAACACTCACGGGACCCTTCAGAAGATCCTCGACCCGACGCTTACTGTTCGGGAGTCGACCTCTGGGCCTGTCCCCGTCCCTCTTTGAGCATCATCGAGATTACAAGGTGGACCCGAGGGGATTCGAACCCCTGACCTTCAGACTGCCAGTCTGACGCGCTCCCAACTGCGCCACGGGCCCACGTCGCGCGACGAGCTAAAGAATACCGAGCCGAGCTAGGATCTTCGTTCATCCCAACCAGGACATGCAAACGCGCGAAATCGCGACCAGCGAGCTGA
>DASZJK010000169.1:0-9669 GCA_035948155.1 Candidatus Dormiibacterota bacterium | reverse complement strand
GAAGTTGCGGAAGTCGGCGACGTCGCCCTGCGGGATCGACTCGACCAGGTCCACGAGCTCGGATTTCATGGCCTTCCACATCGACTGCGGGATGTAGGCGCGCGATGCGGCCGAGCATTTCTGGCCCTGGTACTCGAAAGCGCCCCGCACGAGTGCGGTGCGCAGCGCGTCCGTGTCGGCGGAGTCGTGCGCGAGCACAAAGTCTTTGCCGCCGGTCTCGCCGACCAGACGCGGGTAGGTGCGGTAGCGGTCGATGTTCTGACCGACCTCGCGCCACATGCCGTGGAACACCTCGGTCGAGCCTGTGAAATGGATGCCGGCCAGCTCGGGGTGGTTCAGCACCTTGTTCGAGATCTCGGCCGCGCTGCCGCTCACCAGGTTGATCACGCCGGGGGGCATGCCGGCCTCGATCAGGAGCTCCATCAGGAAGTGACTCACGAGCAACGTCTGCGTCGCGGGTTTGAAGACGACCGTGTTGCCCATGAGCATCGGTGCGGTCGGCAGGTTGCCGGCGATCGACGTGAAGTTGAACGGGCTCACCGCGAAGATGAACCCTTCGAGCGGGCGGTACTCGAGGCGGTTCCACGCCGTGCCGTCGTTGTACGGCTGGTTGCGCAGCAGCTGGTCGCCGAAGTAGGCGTTGTAGCGCCAGAAGTCGATAGTCTCGCACGCGGCGTCGATCTCGGCCTGGTGCACGGTCTTGGACTGACCGAGCATGGTCGCGGCGTTCACAGAGTCGCGCCAGGGACCCGCGAGAAGGGACGCGGCACGCAGGAGAACGGCGGCGCGCTCGGAGTAAGAGGTCGCAGCCCACATCTTGCGGGCGCCGAGTGCGGCCTTGATCGCGTCGTCGATGTCCTTGGCGCCGCCGACGGCGTACTCGGCGATCGCCAGCTCGTGGCGGTGAGGTGATCGGATGTCTGCCCGGGATGCGCCCCAGCGCCGTTCGCCGCCGATGAGCATCGGGACCTCGGTCCTGGCGTCGGTCAGCTCGGCCAGCCGGGACTTGAGGGTCTTGCGGTGCGGGTCGCTCGGCGCGTACGAGCGGACCGCTTCGTTGGTGGGCTGGGGAACCTGGAAATGTCCGTCGGCTGTCATCTGCGCCCTCCGGTGGTCAAGCCGTGACTTCGGTCTTTGTTCGATGATCTCACGTAACCCTTGGCCGTATCCCAGCCAGTGGCCGTCGGTTACCTAGGGGAGCGCTCGGCCGCCGTCTCCGACCGACTTCGCCGGACGATCGCGCTGCTGCGGAGACGAGGCTACGCGGTGACTTCCGCGCGCCTGGGCGAGCTCTGCGTGGGCGGAGCGATCCCGGAGTCAGAGGTGCGCTGGGCGGTCGCCGCCGACCCCAGCCTCGCCGTCTCCGAAGGCCTCGTGGTGGAGCGCGACGCCATCGACCAGGTCGAGGCGATCCGTGCCCGCGCCGTTCGTCACGGCAGCGATTCGACCGCGTACATCCCGATGACGGTCGCCTTCGTGCGCACGCTCGTCGCATTCGCTCCCTTTGTCAGGAGCGTCTCGATCGCGGGGTCGCTCGCGAGCGGTGGATTTCGCGCGTCGGACGACATCGACCTGAACCTGATCGTCGACGATGGACACCGCCACCTCGCCTACCTCGTCGTCAACTTCCTCGGCCTTGCGCACGCGATGCGGCACCGCTCGAAACCCGTCGATGACCTGACCCGCCGGCCCATCGCTCCGCGATTGATGACCGCCAACCTGATCCTGGAGCGTTCGCAATGCCTGCCCCTTGCGAGGCAGGACGAGGACATGGCGTTCGAGCTGTTTGTCGCCGAGCCGGTGTTTGGGATGGAGGCGTTGCAGGAGCTGGTCGAGGCCAACCATCCGCTGCTCGAGCACTTCCCCCAGCTGGCCCGCAGACAGGCGCCGCTGCTCATAGACGCGCCTTCACGCCGCGCTCCCGAATCGCTCTACCCGGCGTTTCTCGACAGGCCCGCGGAGCTGCTGGGCAGCGCCGCCTGGCGCTACATGCAGTGGACGCGTCGCCACCGGCCGCAGGCGCTGGCTCGTGTCGCCTATGTGCGGGCGACGATGCGGCCGTACACCTTGTTCGACGCAAGTTGATCAGGTTCATTCCGGTCGCGATTCTCGCGACGACAAGCGCGCTGCTTTTTATCTTCGGGGTCAACCTCCTGTACCTGACCGTCCGCGCGCTCCGCAGGGCGTGCATCGGTTTCGCCTCGCCGCCAGAGGGCCTGGAGGACATCGCCACGGAGGTTTGCGTGCAGCTGCCGATCTTCAACGAGCGCTACGTCGCCGAGCGTGTGATCGATGCGGCATGCGCGATGGACTGGCCGCGCGACCGCCTCGAGGTGCAGGTGCTCGACGATTCGGACGACGAGACGGTGCAGATCGTCGCGCGGCGCGTGGCCCACTGGAGACGGAGAGGAGTCGCCATCGCTCACCTGCGTCGCGGCGAGCGGACCGGCTTCAAGGCCGGCGCACTCGCCTACGGGCTCGAGCAAACGCGTGCGCCCTTCATCGCGATCTTCGACGCCGACTTCGCCCCGGAGCGCGACTTCCTGCGCCGGATCATGGGCCGTTTCGACGACCCGAAGGTCGCGTTCGCGCAGGCGCGGTGGGGACACCTCGACGAGAGCTACTCGGTGTTCACGCGGCTGCAGGCGATGGCGATCGACTTCCACTTCCTTGTCGAGCAGGCGGTCCGCTCGTCGGCGGGCTACCTCACCAACTTCACCGGGACGGCCGGCGTGTGGCGGCGGGAAGCGATCGACGACTCAGGTGGATGGAGCGCCCGCACCCTCACCGAGGACCTCGACCTGAGCTACCGCGCGCAGCTCCGGGGATGGAAGGCGGCGTACGTCGACGACCTGGTCGTCCCCGAGGAGCTGCCGGTCTCGATCGACGCCTACCGGAGGCAGCAGTCGCGCTGGGCGACGGGGAGCTTCCAGGTCGCGTTTCGCCTGCTCGTGCCGGTTTTTCAAAGTGACCTCAGGCCGGCGATCAAGTTCCAGGCGGCCATCCACCTGCTCGCCTATGGCGTCGGGCCGGTGATGCTTCTCCAGCTTGCGTGCTACCCGCTGGTCCTGATCGTGTTCGGTGCGAACGGATATCGCCTGCCCTGGTACGTCGCCGATTGGTCTCTCGTCGCGATCCTCGTGGGCATTGCGCCATGGGTCGGTTTCATCGCCGCCCAGACCAGGCGCGGTAAGCGGTGGTGGAGCGGCGTCCCCTCGCTCCTCTGCCAGGTGGTCGGCGCCGGGATGTCGCTCAACGCGGTCATCTCGCTTGTGCGCGCGACGCGACCTGGCGGAGCGTTCGTCCGGACGCCGAAGTACCGCATCGAGCGCAGGGGCCAGGAGTGGCGTGACCAGGCATACGTGCGGGTTGGCGACCCCAGAGCCCTCGTCGAGGCGGCGGCAGGGCTCGCATCGCTGGCGCTGGTCCCCTTCGCCCTCGCCCGCGGCCAGCTCCTGATCGCCGTGTACTCCTCGATGTTCGCGACTGGATTTCTGGTCGTGGCCGCGCTGAGCGCCGTGGACTTCCTCGAGGTCCTGACCCTGCGGCGTCTGGGAGCGCGCGCGTTGGGGCGTGTGCAGGCGGCCTTGCCTGCCGGCGCGCTGCTCGGCGCGGCGACTGTCGTGCTCGTGCTCGCGGCGCAGCTGCCCGAGCCGTTCGAGGACGGGTACGGGCACTGGCTCATCGCCGCCAACCTCGCCTCGACCGGTCACCTGCACGACCCGCTGTTCGGCATGGAGGACACGTGGCTGCCGGGGTACCACGTGCTCGCGGCGGGCGTGCTGCACGTCGTCGGCCTCTGGCAGCTGGGCGCGCTCAAGGTGATGAGCGCGCTGTTCGCAGCCGCAACCGCGGCGTGCGTGTACGCCCTGGCGCCCAATCGCCGCCAGGGGTTGCTCGCGGCGACGCTGCTGGTGCTCAACCCCGTCTTCCTCTTCACGTCTGGCTCCGCGGTGGTCGAGCCGATGCTCACCGCGCTGCTGAGCGGCGCCGCGCTCGCCGCGGTCCGCGGGCGCCTCAAGGTCGCGGCCACGCTCGCCGCCCTCTCGGTGGTCACATCGACCAAGGCCTGGATCTGGGTCGCTGCGGTCGTCGCCTTTGCGTTGGTCGAGCTGGTGCGATCGCGCGCCAGCACCCGGTCACGCACCGCAGTCGCGTACGCGATCCCCGCGCTTGCGGTGCTGGTCGTGCTGCAGCTTGCCTTCGCGCCCGCCAGCCACTCTGTCGCGCGCGGAACGATCGAGGTGATGTCGGCGACCGGCCGCGGCAGCGTTGCGGGGAACGGCGCCACTCGCCTGCTCCAGCTCGGCGGCACGTTTGGTCTGGCCGCGCTACCGCTTTTCGTGTTCGGGGCGGTCGGCGGCGTGATCGCGCTCCGCACGCACATCACCGCCGCGTGGCGGTACGTCTACGCGCCGGCGATCGTCTACCTCGCGGCCGTCTTCGGGCTGGTCGGGCTGGGCGTGTACACCGGAAGCCACCGCTACCTCTACCCCGCCCTGCCGGCGCTCGCGCTGCTCGCGGCAGCCGCGCTCGACCGCTACTCGGCGACCGTGCGGTTGGCGGCGGTCGGCGCCACCGCTCTGCTGGCGGTCGCCTTTCTCCCGGTCTTCGCCGGCTTCGGCACCCTCAACGATGGACTGATCGCGGCCGGGCGCGCGACGAGCGGCAGCCCTGGCGTCCTCCTGACGGACTCACCTGTCGTGGCGTACTACAGCCGAAAGCAGCCCGCGGAGATCACCGGTTCGAGATCGCTCCCGCAGGACCAGGCCGCGGCCGTGGCGTGGCTTCGCGCGCAAGACGTGACCACGCTCGCTCTCGAGGACATCAGCTACTACCGCGCGACTCTGGTGTTTCCAGATCTCGCGCATGGTCGCGCGACCGCTCCGTTCATCTCGATCGGCGACCAGAAGAGCTACCAGACGAGCGCCGGCAAGCCGGTGTATGCGTACCGGCTGTGGCCGCAGCTCAGCTTGCAGAACGTGGCCGCCGGCAAGACCGCGCCGCTGGCCAAGGGCATGACGATGGGCGCGGCCGCGACCGGCGAGGGCATGGGCTTCGGCGTCCCGATCGTGCGCTACCCGGACGGCTGGGTCTACTCGCGGACGGCCAGCGACGCGGAGCTCTCGGGCACCTCCTGGCAGCGAACCTTCCAGCTGGACGAGATGGGCGGCGACAACGCGCACGGGTACCGGTTCGCGCCCATCGCATCGAGAGGCGCGATCGCGGTGACCTACACGCTCGACGCGACCGGAGTTTCGATCAGCGTCAAGATACTGTGGCTCGCGCCGGGCTACACCCAGGTCGCGGTGCTCAACGAGCAGTCGGCGGCGTTCGACGATCTCGCCGCCGATCACCAGTCCACTTTGGTCGGCGGTCAGTTTCCGAGCTGGACCCTGGTGACCGGCGGATGGGCACGCCTGCGCTCCAACGCGCTCGGCATGGAGTGGTCGTCGCCCGCGATCCCGGGCGCGTCGCTGTACGCAGGCCGCGAATCGATGCCGCCGGACTTCAACTGGGCAGGGCTGGACTACATCTTCGACGGGAATTTTGGCGGCGCCGGCTACCACATCAACGTGCAGGGGGCGAGATGAGTCAACACGTAGACGTGGTCCTGGTGTATCCGCAGCGTGTGCCGCGTCAGGGGCGGCACTGGATCATGCCGTCACTCGGGCTCATGTACCTGAGCGCATCGCTGCGCCGCGCCGGCTACACGGTGCGCCACATCGACCACACGTTCCTCGAGCGCCACGAGGTGCTGGCCGAGATCGAACTGCTCAAGCCGTCGGTGATCGGGATCTACTGCATGATCACCATGCAGGACGAGGCGCTCTCCCTCGCCGAGCAGGTGCGAGGCAAGGCGCTCACGGTGGTCGGCGGACCGTACCCGTCAGGCGAGCCCGAGACCTTCGTCGACCAGTTCGACATCGTGGCCGTCGGTGAAGGCGAGGAGACGATCGTCTCGATCATGGAGCACCTTGTGGACAGGCGCTGGGAGGAGATCCCCGGCGTCGTGTTCAAGCGTGACGGCGAGATCGTCCACAGCACCGCGCGCAGCCGCAGCAAGGACATGTCGAACCTTCCGCTGCCGTATCGCGGCGACGTCCCCAACGCCGATTACATCGCCTACTGGCGCAAACACTGGAAGGACGCGACCACACCGCTGATGTCGACGCGCGGTTGTCCGTTCCGCTGCGACTTCTGCCACAAGTCGGTCTTCGGCGACCTGTTCAGCGCGCGGCCGGTGGAGACGGTAGTGGCGGAGATGCACGAGATCGCCTCACTCGGTTACGAACACGTCTGGATGTCGGACGACCTTTTCACCCTCAACTACAAGCGCACGATGGAGCTCGCGAGGGCAATCGAGGACGCGCATCTTCCGCTCACGTGGGAGTGCCTCAGCCGCGTGACCCACGTCGACCAGGCGCTCTTCGAGCAGATGCATCGCGCGGGGTGCAAGCGGATCTTCTTCGGGATCGAGTCCGGTGACGAGCGCGTGCTGAAGGAGATGAAGAAAGGCATCACGCCGGACCAGGCGCGCGCGGCGGTCGAAGCGTGCGTCGCGGCGGGGATCAAGGCCGCCGGCTTTTTCATGGTGGGTTACCTCGGCGAGACAACGGACTCCCTCATCCGGTCGATCAACTTCTCGTCCAGCCTTCCGCTCGATTACGTGAGCTACACGATCGCCTACCCGCTGCCCGGGACCGGCTTTTACGAAAGGGTGCGTGAGCGCCGCCTGCGCGGCGAGTGGCACAAGGTCCGTCACAACCGGCTGCTGTTCAACACCGACTTCTCCGAGCACAAGCTGCGGGCGGCGATCCTCAAGGGCGCGATCCAGCATCGCCTCAACCGCATGCACATGCGACCCGCGGCCCGAGCCTTCCAGCTCGCCACCGACCCGCTGCTACGCGCGCTCAGGTAGCGCTCCTCGTGCTCGCGGCGACCGTCGCCTGCGGTGCATCGACCGCGACCGCGCCTTCGTACCCGTCGACCGGCCTCGTGCTGGTCTCCCTTCGGGATGGGTCAGTGCGAAGCAGCGCCACAGTCGGAACCGACCCGGTTGCCGTAATCGTCTCGGACGACGGCGGCGTGGCGTACGTGGCCGACAGCGCGCCTGGGGACGTCTACGCGGTGCGACTTCCGAGCCTCACCGTCAAATGGAAAGCGCACGTCGGTGGCGCGCCGTTCGGCATGGTGCTTCACCGGGGCCGGCTCCATGTCACCCTCTATGACTCCGCCGCGATTGCGGAGCTGGACCCCGTCGATGGGCGTGTGCTCGCCCGCGATCCGACGTTTCAGCATCCCGCTGCGATCACAGTCGATTCGACCGGGCTCGTCACCGCTGCCGGCGGCGCGTCGTACGGCATCGCGTTGGTGGGCGATAGCCTGTGGACCGCCGACTACAAAGGCTCGGCGCTGCTCCCGCAGGGACTCGGGATCGGGATTCCACTACCGATGCCGGTGCACCCCTTCTGGCTGGCGCCCGGGGCATCAAACACGCTGTTGATTGCCGCTGAGGGCAACTCGGAGGACACGGACGCGGGGGCTGTGTTCTCCTTCGACACCGTGAAGGGGACATTCACCACGCTCGCCCGGCCGCGTGACCCTGACCAGGTGGAGCAGTCGGGTAACGGCGTTTTCGTGGCGGCGCACGGAGAGAAAGCAGTGCTGGCGCTCCGCGGCGGGACCTCCGAGCGGTGGGCGAGCGGCGCGTCGGCGGTCGCCATCGCCCCGGATGCCACCCTCGGAGTGCTCGTCATCGCCGTCAACGCCCATGAGTAAAGCCTGGCCGAGCCTTTTTCGGGTCGTGGTCGGCCTGTACTGGCTCTACTTCGCCAGCCAGAAGTGGCAGGGCATCGGATGGATGCAGCCGGTCCTGGTGGAGGCGGCGCGAGTGAACCCCATCCCCGGCCTGCACCAGGTGCTCGTGTCGATCGTGGTCCCCAACTGGGTTCCATTCGCCCTGGCGCAAACGGCGGGCGAAACGACGGTGGCCATACTGCTGATACTCGGGCTCCTTTCGCGCTGGGCGGGCGTCCTCGGACTTCTGCTCGCCACCGGCCTTGCGCTGACCGTCGCGTTCGCCGTCAACGACGATGGGTTCCGCTGGCTCTACTACCTGGGCGTCCTTGTCAACGCACAGGTCGTCGCGTCCGGTCCAGGGCCGTACGCCCTCGGCCGGTTCGGCTGGGTGCCCGCCTGGTTGCGTTAGCCTGTTACGAACATGAGCATCGACGCCGAGGGCTACGGATTCCCGGAGCACCAGAAAACCATCCAGCGGTTGATCGAGGACATTCGCATCCTGTCGCCGGCGGGCGTCGAGCGCGCGGCGCAGGGCTGGGACAAGCACGCGCGGCTGCATGGCCTCGACGAGATTCACAAGGCGGAGAAACCCGCGCTGCATGCGATCGAGCAGGCCGGCCGCGGCGGGGCCTGGGACGAGGTCCGTCGCAACCTGTTCGGCCTGACCGAGTCTGGCGGCGCGCTCGTCAGCTGGAAGGCCGAGCACGGCGAGATCGGCCACAAGGCCGAAGACGCCGCGTTCATGGCGGCCCTTGGACTGGTGGCCGGCAACCTGATCAGCAAGGCGCAGCAGGCGACGCTGTTGCGGCCGATGTCCGAGGCTCTGCCCTGGCTGCTCCCTGAGGAGAATCAGCCGGTCGCCTGAGGCGACCTGGCCGCGAGGAACTCGAGGACTCGCGGCACGACGAACTCGCTGTAGAGAAAAGCGTTGATGTGCTCGCGGTCGGGGATTCGAATGCGGGTCGCATCGGGCATCATCGACGCGGCTTTGCCCACCAGGTCGTCCGGATCCTCCAGCTCACCCGCGAGGATCAGCGTGGGCGTAGCGACGCGGGGCATCGCGTCCCAGTGGCTCCAGTCCCAGTAAGGCCTGGCCTCGGTCCAAGCGATATATGGCTCGATGTCGGTGGCCTCGACGCTCTCAATGAACCATTGCGGCACTGGAAACTTCTCCGCCGCTTCCATTTCGTCGAGCAGCGAGCGCCACCGCCTTTCACGTAGAGCAGCCAGCCGCTCCGGGGTTGCGGCCTTCAGTTCATCGGCGGTCCTGTAGGGCGGAATCGCGCCGAATAGGACGAGGGCATCGAACATGCCGGGGTGTTGGTCGGCCGCCTTGAGCCCAACCTGGAAGGCGTTGGACCAGCCGAAGAACGAGACGCTGGAGTAACCGAGGTGCTCCACCAGGGTCGCCAGGTCATCCGCGTAGCGGTCGATGTGATTGGCCGCTGGCGAACTCGGACGGTCGCTCTTGCCGTGGCCGCGATGGTCGAAGAGCACGCACGTAAACGACTTCGACAGCGGGCCGACATAGCCGGCCCTTCGCCAGAGCTCGATGTCGGCGCCGGCTCCGAGGTGGAAAACTAGAGGAGGTCCCGAGCCCTCGACCTCGTAGTGCAGCTTCACGCCGTCGCGGCTGGTGAAGAAGGCCACCGACGGCAGGTTACTGCGCTGGGACCAGCTCCGCCAGGTCCGCCTGGGCGAGCTCGACCTGGTCGACCCGCCGCCTGCTTTCGATCAGCTTGCCGCCCAGCTCGTTGGTCTTGGAGTCGTTCATCGAGAGCACTCCCTCGACGACCCCGTTGCGCAGGTAGAACACGGTGAACTTCAAGCCCTCACGGTCGCCGCGCCACACCGCCGTGTCCTCGC
>DASZJK010000168.1:0-8732 GCA_035948155.1 Candidatus Dormiibacterota bacterium | reverse complement strand
GTGGTGCCGAGAGCGGGAGTCGAACCCGCACGTCCTTGCGGACATCGGTTTTTGAGACCGACGCGTCTGCCTGTTCCGCCACCTCGGCGTAGATCCCCAGGAGGGCCTCGACCATACCATTGGCCGATGCGAATCGGCCTGGCGCTCGCCCTGCTCTCGATTCTCGCCGCGTGCGGCCCGTCGCTCGCGCCGAGCGCCACGGTCAGCCCGGCGAGCGCGGACGCCCCGGGCAGGGCTTCGGGGCCGCGCATCTCGCCGCCGCCCGTCACTCCTCCGACTCCGCCCGGGACCAACCTCCCCGCCTTCGCCTGCGCCGACGCATCAGGCGGCAAGACGGGAGTAGCCAACACGGTCACATCGCGTGTCGCAGAGCAGCAGGGCTACGACCGTTTTGTCCTCCAGTTCGATCCGATCGTGCCGACCTACACCGTGAAGCGGCAGGCGAAGCCGGTCTTCACCGAGGCGGCGAGCGGGCAGAGCGTCACGCTGACGGGCAAAGCCGGCGTCCTCGTCACCGTCCACTCGGCGCAGGGCACCACGACCTTCACCGGCTCGACCGACATCGCCACGCCCGGCTACAAGGTGCTTCTGGAGTCGAAACAGACGCAGGACTTCGAAGGCTACGTGTCCTGGGGGCTCGGTTTGAGCCAGCCGGCGTGCATGCGCGTCTTTGTGCTCGACGGCCCGGCCCGCTTAGTCGTCGATTTCCAGTTCCCCAGCAGTTAATCTTCCGCGGCGATGGCGATCCAGCCACCGCCGGCTCCCCCCGCACAACTAGCCACCCAACCCGCCGTCGCGCCGCCGAAGGCGAAGCGATCGGGCTGCTTCGGGTGCGGCTTTGGCTGCGGCGGATGCCTGCTCGCGCTCATCCTCATCGCGCTGCTGATCGGCGGCGGCGCCTGGTACTTTTTCGTCGTCCAGGCGTCGGCGGCGATCACCGCGCCCGCGTCGCTCGTGGTCATCAACCAACCGATCACGGTCGACGGCAACCCGGGCACTCCAGGCGAATCCCTCAACGCTGGTAATACGGTCAGCACGGGCACCGGCGGCCACGGCGCGATCGACTTTCCCGACGGCTCATACATGCGCCTCTCACCCGGCTCGACCGTCCAGATCAACAGCGTGCAGCTGCAGAAGAACGGCAACGTGCAGGCGATCTCGGTCGCACAGAAAGTCGGCCGGACCTTGACCAACGTGCAGCACCTCGCCAGCGGCGCGAGCTTCACGGTCGACGGCCACTCGGTCAGCGCCGAGGTCCGCGGCACCCAGTTCGAGGTGCTGGTCAACAGCAACGGCACCAACGTGATCAAGGTCTTCGCCGGGACAGTGAGGGTTTCGGGCGGCGGCCGGTCGGTCGACGTCGGGCCGGGCCAGCAGATCACAGTCTCCGCCAACGGCACGCTCGGGCCGGTCACGCCGATCACGCGCGATCCCGCTGACCCCTACCCTCAGGCCGCCCAGTGCCAGGGCGCAGTGTCGCAAGGCACGCAGTCGGGCACGCTCCAGACGTCGATAGGTGACTCGCTCGCGACAGGCCAGACGGCCGAGGTCGACTACAACTCCCCAGGCGGCGCGGTCACGGCGGCGATGTGCTACCCGGGCAGCACGATGTCGCTGACGCTGGTCGACCCCAACGGAGGCCAGCACCCTGTGGGAAGCGGATCCCCGGCCAAAGCGACAGTCGGAGGGCCGGCCGGCATCTGGAAAGCGATCGTGCACGGCGACAGCGTGCCCGGCGGTGAGGCGTACGCGGTCTCGTTCGCCACGGACGCGCCGTGCTCTTCCGACAACGTGGACACTGGCGGCGTCGTCCGCGAGACGCTGAGCAACTCGCAGATGTCCAACGCCCTGGCCGAGGCGGGCACGAGCGGCGTGACGATCTACGTTTCCGGCACCTCGTCGACCTCCGCTCGGATCGTGTACTACTCCAACGTCGCCGCCGTGCCGGTGCTATGGATCATCGACTTCTACGCCGCCACGCCGGATCTCGGCGCTGTCATCACCCAGGTGACCGTGCACGGGATCGACGTCAAGACCGAGCTGATCTCAACGTTCAGCTCGTTCGGCGGACACTCGATCACCTCGATCCCCTCCGGCTTTGTGGTCGATCGCGTGTATTCGTGCGCCGCCGCCAACGGCGACAACCTGATGGTGGTCGAGGGCCACAGGTAAGCCGGCTCGAATCTCGAGTCTCTGAGCTACATTTCGGCCCGCAAACATGGCTGCGCCCGCCAAGCCAGCTCCCAAGCCCCGCCGTGGCGGGCGCCGGTTCCTCATCGTCCTGGGGATCCTGGTCCTGATCGTGGCCGGCGTCGTCGTGTGGCTGAATGTAGCCGCGCAGGCGCAGATCGACGCGTCGGGTTCGATGACCGTCTACCGGCCCGCCGCCTCCATCGCTCACGGGTCGGCGGCCGCGTCCGCGGCGACAAGTGGCGCGACGGTGCACGCGGGCGACACGGTTTCGACCGACGCCAAGGGCCTCGCCGGGATAGCGCTGCCCGACGGCACCCTGACCCGCCTCGCCAAGAACACCTCCATCACGCTCGACGGCGCGCACTTCTCGAAAAGCGGGAGCATGCACGATGTCTCGTACACGCAGCAGATCGGCCGCACGCTCACCAACGTGCAGCACCTCGTGACCGGCGCGAGCTTTGATGTGCACGGGAAGGCCGCGACCGCGAGCGTGCGCGGCACGAAGTTCGAGGTCTACATCGATGCCAACGGCGCGATGACGGTCAAGGTCTTCGAGGGCACGGTCATCCTTCACAACAGCCACGGGTCGGTGACGATCCACGCTGGACAGCAGGCGACCGCGAGCCCCGACGGCACGCTGGGCCTACCCGGACCGATCACGCCTGACCCTGACGATCCATTTGGTCCAGCGGTCAATGCCTCGAACGCCGTTTCCGGCGACACCACGCCGGGCACCGAGCAGGACTACATCGGCGCGCCGCTGCACGATGGTGAGCAGCAGACCTACACGTACAGCTACGCGGGAGGCAGCGCCGTCGAGGCGTCCCTCGGCTATCCCGGGAGCGCGATGAAGCTCACGCTCAAGTCGCCCGATGGCGCAACGAAGTCAGCAACCGGAAAGCTCCCATACGTGCGGCGCGACGGCGCACCCGCAGGGATCTACACGATCATCGTCGACGGCGTCAGCGGCCTTGGTGCGAATGGCGAGGAGCCTTTCGTTGCAGTTGCGTCGGTCGAGCAGTGCGTGAGCGCCGACACCGAGCAGAATGGTGCGATCCACCGCGGCTACACCGCGCAGGACCTGATCAACGCGGTGGAGCAGTCCGGCCAGGTGTCGGGTCTCTCCAACCTCAAGCTGAGCCTCGGCGGGGACTCGGTGTCCGGCGTGATCATCACCGCGAGCGGCACCTACAACGGCGTGGGCTGGAGCGGATCCGTGGTCATGGTGGCGCACGACGGTGTGTTCGACATAGTGCCGACCAGCGGCACCGTGCTCGGGATGAACGTGCCGGCTCAGCAGGTCGTCCAGCAGATCGCATCGATCATCGGGCAGGATCCGTCGAGCATCAGCCCAGGGTTTGTCGTCGACCGGCTTTTCACGTGCAGCTCGGTGATGATGGTCGACGGGCGGGCGGCGGTCTGAGTTTCTAGCCGACCCCGAAGAAGCGATGCGCGGCTTTCGCGACGAGCCTCATGCCCGAGCCTTCGACCAGCCACACGACCTCAGCCACCCCCACCGCGAAAACCAGCAGCGCGCTGACGCCGAGGCTGCCAGTCCTGATCGCCGGCTTCATCCATTTCGGGCCGTCGACGCTGCCGTTGGGTGACGTGATCGAAGCCTCGAGCCTGTCCAGCAGCTCGCCCGCGGTGGGCGGCCGGCGGTTGGGGTCGCGGTCCATGGCGAGCTGGAGCACGGCGCCGAAACCCGCGGGCAGCTCGGGCGCGATCTCGCGAACGTTGGGCGCCGGTTCGTAGAGGCGCCGGCTGAGGGTTTCGATCCAGCTCTTGGAGCTGAACGGTCGCCTTCCGGCGGTGGATTCGAAGATGACCGCGGCGAGCGAGTAGACGTCGGCGCGGCCGTCGACCTCGCGGCCGACCAGTCGCTCCGGCGCTACGTAGTCAGGCGCGACTGCTCCACTTGCCCCAGGGCCGGTATTGAAGGTGGCGACCGTACCCAGGCCGAAGCCCGTCAGCAGCGTGCGGCCGTCGTGCGCGAGGAGGACGTTCGCGGGCTTGACGTCGCGGTGGATCGTCGCGCGCGAGTGCGCGTAGTCGAGCGCGCTCGCGATCGGTCGTAGCAGGGAGATGATGCCCAGCGGTTCGTATCGCTGCCCGTCACCCAGATAGCTCTCGAGAGTGGCTCCGGCGACGAGCTCGGTGACGAGGTACGGCGACTCGCCGTCGTACGCGAGCTCGTAGAGGCGTGGGATCGCTTCGTGCTCGAGCGCGGTGTAGGAGCGAAGCTCGAGGAGAAATCGGCGCGAGAAGCTGACGTCGCGCGCGACGCTGGTGCCGATGGTTCGCAGCGCAACGCGGCGGTGCAGGCGCGGGTGCTCGGCCTCGTAGACGGAGCCGAGGCTGTCGGTGTCGAGCTCGCGGAGCAGCCGGTATCCGCCGACGCTCGTGTGACCGTTGGACTCTGGTTTGGGCCGAGACCCGTTCGGGTGGGGAGCTTCTTGTCCCACGAAACCTGAACTTTAGGCCACGCGGGCGGATTCGGGCACCCTCATGCGAACGAAGATTCGGCTACACAGTGTCGGCGAGAGGATTTGAACCTCCACGCCCTTTCGGGCACCAGCTCCTAAGGCTGGCGCGTCTTCCATTCCGCCACGCCGACGAGTCATCAATCTAGAGTGCGTGCGCCCGCTACTATCACGGAGCTAGCGGAGGTCATGAGGCCAGTCTAAGCATGAGAAACGCGCTCCTCATCGTCGACGTCCAGGCCGATTTCGTCGAGGGCGGAAGCCTCGGGGTGAACGGCGGGATGGCCGTGGCGGCGATGATCGCCCGCCACATCCGCCACTTCAAAAACGAGTACCAGTTCGTGGTCGCGTCGCGCGACTACCACGAGAACGCCCCCGACCACATCTCCGACCACCCCGACTTCATCAATACCTGGCCGCCCCACTGCATGGTCGGCACCCCGGGCGCTGCGTTCGTGCCGACCATCCAGAACCTGGTGCGCGAGAAGTACATCCAGGAGGTCGTCACGAAGGGTCGCGACAGGGCAGCGTACTCGGCTTTCGACGGCTACAACCGCGCCGGCCACCCCCTGCTCGAGGTGCTAAAGGAGCAGCGCATCGATCACATCGACGTCTGCGGCATCGCGACCGATTACTGCGTGCGGGCAAGCGCCCTGGACGCGCGCAAGAACCAGTTCCAGGTGCGAGTCCTGGTCAACCTGTGCGCGGCGGTCAACGAGGCCACCGGCCAGAAGGCCCTCGAGGAGATGAAGGCGGCTGGCTGCCAGGTGCAGGCAGCGACGGCGCCCTAGCGGCGCTTGGTGGTTCGGCGGGCCGAGGTTCCCTCGGGCTCGTACTTGAAGGACACGTTGAGCTTCACGCGGTAGCTCGTGACCTTGCCGTTCTCGATCGTCATGTCCTGCTCTACGACCTCGGCCACGCGGAGCTCACGCAGCGTCTTGGACGCCGTCTCCACCGCTGTCCGCGCCGCCGCCTCCCATGACTGGCTGCTGGTTCCGATCAGCTCCGTTACGCGATAAACGCTGTCAGCCATGAGCTTCCTCCTTCTCTCTGGACGGGGACGCATTCATTTTCGCGCAGCCAGCAACTCTTCGAGCTTTCGGAGCTCGCTCTCGTGACCGAGCCTGGCCATCTCTGTCCAATGGTCGTCGTGCATGGCGTCGAAGCTCAGCACGATGTGAGTTCCACCCTCCACCCCGTTCAACTCGAGGATGGTCTCCACCTGGTAGGGCTCCACTCCCGGAATGAAATCCGCCACGTCGCGATGAACCAGGCGACGCGGCGGATCCACCTCGACGAATCGCACACGCTGCACGCTTACCAGCGGCATCCCCGCTTTGGTCATGTACCCGACCTGGTCTGGCCCGACGGCGGTCATCGCGTAGACGAGTTGGCCGCCGGGCCTCAGGTCGAGCTCCTGCACGGTGACGTTGAATCCTTCCGGACCCATCCAGGCCTCGATGCCCTCGCGCGTGGTCCACAGCTCCCACACCTCTTCAGGCGACGCGTCGAACGTGCGCTCGAGGGTGAGCTTGCGCCGATCCGTCACCCGACCGGGCTGCCCTTGTAAGCCCGCTCGAGCGCCGCTATGTCGAGCTTCTTCATCTTGAGCATCGCCTGGAACGCAGCCCGCGAGTCCCCCGACTTCGGATCGCTCAGCATCTGCGTCAACGCCTCGGGCACGATCTGCCACGAGAGGCCAAAGCTGTCCTTGAGCCAACCGCACGGACCTTCCTCGCCGCCGTTCGCGGTGAGCGCAGACCAGTAGCGGTCGACCTCTTCCTGCGTCTTGCAGATCGCCATCAGCGAGACACCTTCGCTGAAGTTGAAGGTCTCGCCGCCGTCGAACGCCATGTACTCGCGACCGTCGAGCTGGAAGATCGCGCCCAGCACTTTGCCCTTGGCGATCGGCCCATCGGTTTCGCTCTTGGTGAGGCTGACGATGCTGGAGTTCGGGAACAACGAGACGTAGAACTTGATCGCTTCTTCGCAGCGGTCCTTGTAAACGATGCACGGCCTGATCATTTCGGTTTCTCCTTTTTATTCTTGCGGCGCCGCTCGAGCTCGGCGGCGAATCGGTCGAGACGCCCCTCCCAGATCGTCCGATAGGTCGTGACGAACTGCGACAGCTCCTGGAACGGGTCCGGCCGCAGCGCGTAGAAGCGCTGCCGGCCCTGGGGACGGACGACTACGAAGTCAGCGTCCTCCAGGATCTGCAGTTGCCGCGACACGCCGGGCTGCCCGATGTCGACCATCTCCACCAGCTGGTTGACGGACCTCTCCCCGTGCCGCAGGGCGTCGACGATGCGGCGCCGGGTGGGGTCGGCCAGGATCTGGAACACGTCGGGCATGGGGACATATTACTGCAGGGACATATTTCTTGTCAACGATATTTAGAGCGTCTTGTCCGATGCCGGCGTGGGAGCTAGGCGCCCGCTGGCTGGAGGCGGCGAAGCTCGGGTAGGGCTTCGGCGAGCCGTTCCGCCTGCCAGACCGGCCGCTCGCCCCGCACATAGACGACCTGCTCGGTCACGCCGAGCTCGAAGAGCTTGCCGCTCAGGTCGAGCAGCTGCGCGCGCGAGCTGCCGTCCCAGTCGAACTGGAGCGAGCGCCTCACCTCGGCGGGGTTGCGGCCCACGGCGGCGCAGGCGTCGTCGAACTTCTTGCTGATCTCCGCCACGAAAGCCTCATCTCCGCCCGAGATGTTCCAGACGTCGGCGTGCCGCGCGGTCAGGCGCAGCGTGCTCTCGCCCTGCGCGCCGATCCAGATCGGCGGGTGGGGTTTCTGGATCGGCTTCGGATTGGCGATCGCGTCCTTCAGGCGGTAGTAGCGGCCGTCGAAGTTTGTGCGCTCCTGGGTGAAGAGCGACGTGATGATCTGCAGCGACTCGCTGAGGCGGCCGACGCGGTGGTCGAGCCCCTCGATGCCGTACATCTCGTGCTCGATCTCCGCCCAGGCGGCGCCTATGCCGAACTCGAGGCGGCCGGCCGACAGGTGGTCGACCGTGACAGCGAGCTTGGCGAGCACGACCGGATGCCTATAGGTGTTGCCGGTGACGAGGCAGCCGATGCGCACGCGCCTGGTCGCTACGGCCATTGCGGCCTGGAGCGCCCAGCCCTCGTAGATGGGCCGATCGGGTCCTGCTGGACCGATCGAGGCGAGGTGGTCAAAGTCCCAGAGGTGGTCGAACCCGCCTTCGTCGGCGATGCGCCAGCAGGCACGCAAGTCCTCGATGCTGATCCCCTGGCCGGAGGCTTTCAGCCCGAATCGGAGTGGATGGGCCATCAGTGGAATTTCACCCTCCTCACCCGAATCACGCTGGGGTAGCGTCTCGCAAACTCTTGCGGCGTCCAGCCGAAGCCCTTGATCTGAGAGCCGTACTTGCGGACGTAAGTCGGATTCTTGTGCGCCGGCGGCCTGCTCGAAATCGTGGCACGGCCTGAGGCGCGGACGATGTCGTCATCGATCTCGTTGAGATGCAGCTCGACATAAGGGTTGGAGCGGATGTGGTTCACCTTGATTCCGGGCTGCGCGTAGATAAGGAACGATCTGCCGTCCCAGAGAAACCACACGGGGACGGCCTGCGGCCGGCAGTCTTCGCCAGCCGTGACGAGCCAGATGACGGACTCTTTCTTGAGCCGCGACTCGACGTGCCTGTCCACCCGGCTTTAAGTTTGGCGGGTTGATGGATTTGGCAGAGTAGAGGCGATGAAGAAGAGCACAGTCCAGAAGAGCGAAGCGGAGTGGAAGAAGGACCTGACCCCCATGCAGTACCACGTGCTGCGGGAGAAGGGCACGGAGCGCCCGTTCACGGGCGAGTACTGGGACACGAAGACACCGGGCGCGTACCTGTGCGCCGGGTGCGGCGCGAAGCTGTTCGAGTCGGAGACGAAGTTTGACGCCCACTGCGGGTGGCCGAGCTTTTACGCCCCGGCGGACGCGGCGCCGATTGAGGAGTCGGTGGATTCCTCGCACTTCATGGTCCGGACCGAGGTGACGTGCGCGAACTGCGGCGGGCACCTGGGGCATCTGTTCGACGACGGTCCGGAGCCGAC
>DASZJK010000167.1:0-5156 GCA_035948155.1 Candidatus Dormiibacterota bacterium | reverse complement strand
CAGCTCTGCGTTGCGCGTGCTGACCTTGATCGCGTACGGCAGACGGTCGAGAGCGCGAGCAAAGACAGCCGCCATCAGTCCGTACTGGCGGGGCAGCTGCGCGACCGACTCGAGGGCACGGCGAGCGCGCTCGCGATGGCCCGCCAAAGGATCGCCGAGCAGCGTGTCGAGCTCGATCAGAGCCATCGCCGCGACCGAGTTCTCCGCCATGGGTTTGATGCGCTCATCGAGACGGCCCAGCTCGTCGCCGGCCGCGTGGTCGAAGTAGCCGCCCAGCTCCTGGTCCGCGTATCGCCCCTCGAGGTGTGACGCCAGGTCGAGGGCGATCTCCAGGCGGTTGGAGCGCACGGCGGCCCACAGCGACCAGACCTGGTCGCCGAGCTGTCCGCGTACGCCCTCTGTGTGGTGCACGCCTTCGCCCTTGCGGTACGCGCGCGCGAAGAGCGAGTCGAGCAGCTGATGCGCCAACGGCGCCGCCGCGTGGCCGGCGTCGAGGTAGCTGATCGCGAGCGCCGCGTTCCAGGCCGTGTAGACGCGGCGGTCGACGTACGGCGGCGTCAGCTTCTCGCGCCCCGCGGCATCCAGCGCGTAGTAGTGCTCGTCCGCGTCCTGGCTGCCTCCGTACAGGCCCGTCGCCCCCTCCCGCAGGACGCGATCGAGGTACCCGGTGGTTTTCGCGAGCGCGTCGCCCATGCCCGCGAGCGCGAGCGCCTGGACGAAGCCCGCGTGGTCCTCGAGCATCTTCTCGAAGTGGGGGACGCTCCAGTCCTGCGTCGTCGAATAGCGGAAGAAGCCGCCCTCGACGTGGTCGTACATCCCGCCGCTGGTCATCTGCTCGAGCGTGTGCACCGCCATCCCCCGAAGCTGTTCGTCCGCCCGCAACGCCGCTTGCTCGAGCAGGAGCAGGAGCGCGTCCGTCTGGGGAAACTTCGGGGAGCCGCCGAATCCGCCGTACTCGGGATCGTAGGCGGCCTTGACCGCGTCGAGCACCGAGTCGACCAGGCCTGGCTCCAGCGACCCGGCGCTGCGCGCGACCACGCCTGCGCTTCGCTTGCGCGCCTCGAGCACACGGCTTGCGATCTCGGCCTGGTTGTTGCGGTAGTAGGTCGCGATGCGCGCAAGCGCGCCGGCCATCTGGTCCGGCGGCAGATAGGTGGCGCCAGTGAGGATGTCGCCCGACGGCGTCAGGAATGCGGTCGTCGGCCAGCCGCCCATGTTGTACCGCTGGTTGATATCAGGGCGGACGTCGTTGTCGACCCGAATGGGCACGTAGTCGCGGTTGATCAGGTCGATCAAACCGGGCTGCGAATAGGTGGTCTCGTCCATCACGTGGCACCAGTGGCACCACACCGCCGAGATGGAAAGCAGGATGGGCTTGTGTGTCGTTCGCGCTTCGTCGAAAGCCTCGCTCGACCACGAATGCCAGCGGATCTCCGAGGCGCGGTTGGGCCGCGGAGAGAAGTGAAATTCGGGTGCGGCGTCCCCCACGCCTTGAAGGTTACGATGAGGCCGTGATCTCAACCAGCGCAGTCGACACGTACATCGAGAAGCACTCGCGCCGCTTCATCGATGAGCTCAAAGAGCTGTGTTCGTTCCCGAGCATCTCCAACCACGGGCGCGAGGCCATCCAGCCGGCGCGCGAGTGGCTGGCGGACAGGCTCACGAAATTCACCGACCGCGTCGAGACGCTCGAGGCCGGCGGCATGCCTGCGCTGTACGCCGAGGTAAAGGGCGCCGGTCGGCGCAAGCTCCTCCTCTACCAGCACTACGACGTGCAGCCCGTCGACCCGATCGACCTGTGGAGCTCGCCGCCGTTCGAGCCGACGGAGAAGGACGGCCGCATCGTCGCCCGCGGCGTCGCCGACGACAAGGCCGACGTGATGGCTCGCATCCACGCTCTCGAGACCCTGAAGGAGCTCGGCGAGGTGCCGGTCACGCTTCGCTTCCTCATCGAGGGCGAAGAAGAGATCGGGTCCAAGACGTTCGAGAAGATCGCGCACGACCACGCCGACAAGCTGCGCGCGGATGGCTGTCTGTGGGAGTCGGGCAGCTCGTTCGACGACGCCGGACGGCCGACGATCCAGTTCGGCTGCCGCGGCCTCGTCTACGTCACGCTGCGCGTCAAGCTGCTCGACTTCGATCAGCATTCGCAATACGCGTCCATCTATCCGTCGGCGGCGATGTACCTGCTCGGCGCGCTGGCGAGCCTGCGCGACCAGGACATGAATATCAAGATCCAGGGCTTCTACGACAAGGTGGTCAAGCCGACCGAGGCCGACCGCCGCATGATGGCGACCATAGACCCCGAGGTGGAGAAGCGCCGCCAGCTGGTGGGATTCGACAAGCTGGTGCGCGACCCGAAGCCCGAGCAGGTGATCGAGCAGATGCTGTTCCTGCCGACCTGCAACATCGCGGGCGTCACCACGGGCTACCAGGGGCCCGGCTCCAAGACCGTGCTCCCCGCGGAGGCGAGCGCCAAGCTCGACTTCCGCCTGATCCCCAACCAGGACCCGGACGAGGTTCGCCAGCTGCTGCGCAAGCACCTCGACCGGCACGGCTTCGAGAAGGTGGACATCCTGGAAGGCGAGGGCGAGAAGCCGGCGCGATCGGACCCCAGCTCGGCGGTAGGTCGCGTGATGATCGAGACCGTGCGCGAGATGCACGGCGAGCCTGTGCTGTGGCCGTTCATGCCCGCGACGGGGCCGATGCATCCTGTGGTTGCCGACCTCGGTGTGCCGACAGTTCTGCCGGTGGGCGTCGGGCGGCCGGACAACCGGCTTCACGCGCCGAACGAGAACATCCGCGTCGCGGACTACATCAACGCCGTCCGCCTGATGTGTCGCGTTTGGGAGCGCTTCGGAGCGAGCTGATGGAGAAGCTCACCGACAAGCTCTTCACGGTCAAGTACAACGAGGACACCGGCAAGCCCCACATCGAGATCATCAACCAGAACGTGTGCCTGTCGAAGTGCACAGGCAAGTACTGCACGCACTTCTGCCCCGCCGGCGTGTACGAGTGGAACGGGGAGCAGAAGAAGACGCTGGTGAGCTTCGGCAACTGCATCGAGTGCGGCGCCTGCTCGATCGGATGCCCGTTCGACAACATCTCGTGCGAGTCCCCGCGCGGCGGCTACGGCGTCCGCTACCAGCACGGTTAAGGCGCCCGAACGCCGGATGGTCCGGACCATCCGGGAGTCTGCCTCGCGAAAAGCACGGGTAGTCGCGACTACGTGGGGTTGCAGGAATACAACCGGAACCGGGAATACTTCCTATTGACGCTGTGAGCGACTACGACGTGATCATCGTGGGAGGCGGCCCAGCCGGCCTCGCGGCCGCGCTTTACACCGCCAGGTTGAACCTGAAGACGGTCATCCTCGACCGTGGTCCCCTGGGCGGCCAGCTCCTGAACACGGAGCTGGTCGAGGACTACCCGGGCTTCGACTCCATCCTGGGTTCGGAGCTCGCAATGAAGATGGGCGAGCACGCCCGGAAGTTCGGTGTCGAGGTCCGCGACTTCGAGCCGGTCAAGGAGATCGACGTCGAGGGCAGCACCAAGGTGGTGCGGCTCGAGTCGGGCGAGGAGCTGCGCGCCCCGGCGCTCATCATGGCCGCGGGCGGCTTGCCGCGCTACCTCGAGGTCCCCGGCGAGAAGGAGTTCTGGGGACGAGGGGTGAGCTACTGCGCGGTCTGCGACGGCGCCTTCTTCAAGGGTCAGGAGCTGGCCGTGATCGGCGGCGGCGACGCTGCGGTGGAGGAGGGCGAGTTCCTGACGCGCTACGCGTCCAGGGTCTACATCCTGCACCGGCGCAGCGAGCTCCGCGCCCAGCCGATCCTGGTCGAGCGCGCCCGCGAGAACAAGAAGATCGAGTTCATCTTCGACGCGCACGTGAAGACCATCACCGGCAACGGCAAGGTCCAGTCGATTCAGTACGAGCAGCGCGGGCAGACAAAGCAGCTGGAGGTGGGCGGCGTGTTCATCTTCATCGGCTTCGTGCCGAACTCGTCGCTGCTGAAGATCCACGTGGACCACGACGCCGGTGGCTACATCCTCACCGACCGCAACCTGCAGACCTCGGTCGACGGGATCTGGGCGGTCGGCGACGTCCGAGCCCAGCTGACAAAGCAGATCGCCACCGCCGTTGGGGATGGAACCACCGCCGCGGTCGCGGCGGCGCAATACATCACAGCGCTCAAGGACACAGCCCGCGCCTGACCCCGTCTAGCTCGGCGGCGGTCCAACGTCGACGCGGATCTGGAACGTGTACTTGCCGTCGGCGGAGGATGCGTCCACGCGCGCCGCGCCCGCCTGGTGAGCGCTGTACTTCGCCTTGGGCGCCGCCCCGGGCGCCGGCGTCGAGTCGAGGGACAGCACGCTCGGATTGCTGGTCTTGAAGGTCACGCCCGCCCACTCGTTCGAGGGCCAGCCCGAGAGGTCGACGGTCAGGTCGCCATTCATGTCGACGTAAGTCTCCGATCCGTCGTCCGTCGCGCTGACGCTGACGTGCGTGTAAGCGCCCTGGCCCGCCGTGACCTGGTTCCGGTGCTCGAGTCCGGGCACGACCGCTTCCTGCACGACGACCAGCGCGACCATCACGGCCACGTACCCTCCCCACGTCAGGTTGCGGGTCGAGGTGGTGGAGCTCGAGAACCCCGGAAGGCGCATCGCGGCGTTGCGGAAGTTGAGGACAAGCGCGGCCCCGAGCACGATGCCGGCGAGCAGGAGCACGCTGGCCCCAAATGAAAGGGCAAGGGCGAGCCTGTCACCCGAGATGTTGCCGCTCAGGAGCTCAGGAAGGACCAACAGACCGAGCAGGCCAGCCAGGCCGTAGCGAAAGGCGAGGTACAGCAGGGCCAGTCCCAGCAGCCCACCAAATGCTCGCGGCATCGTGGCCGTCCGCAGCTGCATGACTCCTCTCTCGGCAAGGTCGAGCTCACCAAGGGATGGAGCCGGCGCACCGCGCATGAGCGCGTCGGCCGCGTGCCGCATCTCGGAGGCCGACGGAGAGCCTGGTGGATTGCCGGTCGTCTCGACTTTCCCGGTCGCCGAGTCGACGGTCCAGACCGCGGCCGGAACCGTTGCGCCCGCGACCGGCCCGGCGGGCGTGAGCTGGTTTCCTGGCGCGACGTGCACCACCACGACGCCGGGTCGGACCTGCC
>DASZJK010000166.1:0-2033 GCA_035948155.1 Candidatus Dormiibacterota bacterium | reverse complement strand
CGAAGGAGATCTCGTCGCCGCCTTCCCGTATCGCGACGCCGTCAGGCCGGCGCGACGCGGTTGTTTCGAGGTAGCTGATCGGCTGGTAAGGCGTCATCGGCGAGCGATGCGGTCGGGGGTTAGCGGCAGCGTCAGGTCGGTGAGCCCGAGCGCGTCGGCGATGGCGTTGGCGATCGCCGCGGTCGAGCCGATCGTGCCGCCCTCGCCGGCCCCCTTGGTGCCGAGCTCGTGCACCGTGGACGGCGTGTGCAGGTGCCGGACCTCGACCGAGGGGGCCTCGCCGATGCTCGGGATCGAGTAGTCGAGGAAGGTGCCGCTCCGGAGCTGGCCGTCGGAGGCATAGACGACCTCCTCCATCGTCGCCGCGCCGAATCCCTGGGCCACGCCGCCGGTGATCTGGCCCTCGACGACTGTCGGGTTGATAAGCACTCCGCAATCGTCGGCGACCACGTACCGAAGTATGTCGACCGCGCCCGTATCGGGCTCGACCTCGACCACGCACGCATGCGTCGCGTAGGGGTGGGACGCCTGCACCGCGTCGTAGGTCACCGAGACGTCGAGCTCGCCGTTCTCGGCGGCGAGCTCGCGAAGGAGTGATGCGGCGCGAAACACGCTGGTCGCGGCGGTGACGGATCCGCGGCTCATGAACGTGCCGGTGCCGCCGTCGACCATCGACGTGTCGGTCTGCTCCACCACCACGCTTTCGGGATCCACGCCGAAACCGGCTGCCGCGACCTGCGCAAGCGTGGTGTGCGATCCCTGCCCGATGGCCGGGCAGCTGGTCTGCACGTGGACGCGGCGCTCACCATCGAGCCAGACGCGCGCGGTGTCGGTTCCCGGAATGTCTGCCATGCCGCGTCGAGCGAAGGTCGCCGAGCCGGCTCCCGTGTACTCGACGTACGAGGCCAGGCCGATGCCGATGCGCCGGCCGCCCCGCTGCTCCTCGCGCACGCGCCGGTAGTCGATCGCGGCAAGCGCGGTCTCCAGACCGCGCGGATAGTCGCCCGATTCATAGGGGTGCCCGGTGACTGAGCGATAGGGCATCTGGTCTGCCCGCACGAGGTTGATGCGGCGAACGTCCGCCGGATCCAGGCCCAGCCGTGCGGCGGTCAGGTCAATGAGGCGCTCGTGGGCGAGCACCGCGCTGACCATGCCCACCCCACGGTATGGGCCTTCCGGGCTCTGGTTGGTCGCGAGCGCGTAGGTCGAGTACTCGTAGTCGCGGATGTCGTATGGGCCCGGAATGAGGCCCGCGGTTCCGAGGGGGTCGAGCAGCGGGCCGAACGGACGAATCCCGTACGCGCCGATGCAGGAGTAGATCGTCGCGCGGATGGCGAGGATGCGTCCGTCCGCGCGCACGGCGGCGGACAGCTCGATCTCCTGGTCGCGCGCGTGGCTTGCGGACTGCATGTGCTCGGAGCGGGTCTCGATCCACTTGACCGGTGCGTTGAGCCGCCGCGCGATCCAGGCCAGCACGATCTCTTCGGGGTAGACCTGCGCCTTGCCGCCGAAACCGCCCCCGACGTCGGTGGTGACCACGCGCACGCGCGAGCGAGGCAGGTCCAGGCATTCCGCGACCGCATCGGCGACGAGGTGAGGGACCTGGGTCGAGGTCCACAACACCACGCCGTCCCCATCAGGCGCGGCCAGCACGCCCCTGCACTCGATCGGCGCGGCGGCGACCCGTGGGTGTTTGACCCGGCACTCGATCACAGCGTCAGCCCGCTCGAATGCCGCGGCTGGATCGCCGTACGAGCGCTGGCCCAGGAAGTAGACGTTGTTCGGCACCGAGTCGTGCACCAGGGGCGCGTCGGTGCGCGTGACGACGGCGGGGAGCGGATCGATATCGACCTGCACCAGGTCGACCGCGTCCGCGGCTGCGTAGCGGTCCCCGGCTACGACGGCGGCGATCATCTCGCCCACGAACCGCACTCGGTCGCGGGCGAGGACCGGGCGCTCCGGCGACACGACGCCGGGTGTCGTGAGGTGGACGGCAAGCGGCCGGCAGGAACCGTCCATGTCCGCCGCCGTGA
>DASZJK010000165.1:0-14187 GCA_035948155.1 Candidatus Dormiibacterota bacterium | reverse complement strand
GCCATCAGCAGCGTGAAGGCGAAGTCCGCCGTCGCGTCGTCAAGCACGCCAGGCGTGTTTGTGACCATCACCTTGTGGGCTGTAGCCGCGCCGACGTCGATGTTGTCGAAGCCGACGGCGACGTTGCTCACGCATTTCAGTCCCGGCGTAGACAGGACGGTGTCGCGGATCGGGTCCATGAGCTGGCTCACGATCCCCACGCAACCCTCGGCGGCCTGGCGGATGCTGGCCTCGTCGAGCGAGCCATTTGCGGGATATGCGATCACCTCCGCGGCTTCGGCCAGGATTGTCGGGCCCGGGTCGAGGATCGGGTGCATCAGCAGGATGCGTGGGCTCACGGGTTCAAGCCCAGCTCGTGCGCGATCGGCTTGAGCGCGTCCCGGACGAACAGCACGTGCTCGTCGAACGGCACTCCGAGCACCTCCGCGCCCGCAACCAGCTCCTCGCGGTGCACGCCGCGCGCGAAGGCCTTGTCCTTCATCTTCTTGCGCACCGTGGAAGCGTCGACCGAGCTCAATGACTTGTCTGGCTTGACCAGCGCGCAGGCGATGATAAAGCCGCACATCTCGTCGACCGCGTAGAGCGCCTTACGGGCGTTGGTGTCCCGCGGCACGTTGAGGTAATCCGCGTGCGAAGCGATGTCGTCGAGGATGTCCTCCGGCCAACCCTTCTCGCGAAGCATTTCGATTCCGCGCATGGGGTGCTGCTCCTTGGTCGGCCCGGTCTCGTAATCCCAGTCGTGGATCAGGCCGAGCACCGCCCAGCGCTCGGGGTCTTCGCCAAATCGCCGGGCGTACGCCTCCATCGCGGCGGAAACGCTGCGCATGTGGCGTCGCAGCTGCTCCGACTGGGTCAGAGAGGTGACCAGGTCCCACGCATGGTCTCGAGTCGGCGTCGTGCTCAAAGGATCTCCTTCAAAGCTGCAAGCAATGTCTGATGCTGATCGCGCGTGCCGACCGTGACCCGAATCCAGCCCGCGATCGGCTCACGATCGTAATGGCGGACGAGAATCCGCCGCTCGCGGAGCGCCTCGACGACCTCGATCGCCGGCTTCGGTGGCTTCGCGAAGACAAAGTTGGCCGAAGATGCCACCACCTCGAAACCCAGCTCGGCCAGGTCCCTGGCGAGCTGCTCGCGATTCCGGACGACCTCGGCCACCAGTCTTTCGTGGTGCTCCACGTCCTCGACCGCAGCGACCGCGGCAACGATGGCGAGGCGGTCCACGTTGTACGAATCCTTCACGGAGTCGAGCGCCTCGATGACGTCGCGCGACCCGAGAGCGAACCCGATACGCAGGCCCGCGAGGCCGTACGACTTGGAGAAGGTACGCAGGAGCACTACGTTGTCGTGGTCGGAAAGCAACCCGAGGGCCGAGCGCGGCGCGAAATCCACGTACGCCTCGTCGATCGCCACGACACCCGATGACGCGCTCACCACCGCCTCGACGGCAGCTGCGTCGAACAGTGCACCCGTCGGCGAGTTGGGATTGACGATGAACTTCAGGGGCGCGGGGTCTGGTCCGAGGCTCACCGGCAGCTCGTCGAACGTCTCCGTCGGATGCGCCGAGGGCGCGACCTCGTGGATGCGGCAGAGCGGCTCCAGCAGCGGATAGGTCGGGGTTGGAAACGCGACGCGATCGCCCGCGTCCGCGAACGCGCGAAAGCAGAGCTCGATAAGCTCGTCTCCGCCGTTCCCGACCGTCACCTGGGCCGGCTCCAGACCGAACCTTCGCGCGATCGCCTCCCGCGCCGGGGCCGCGGTGGGGCTCGGATACAGCCGCAGCGCGTCGTTGGCCGCTTCCTTGATCGCTTGAATCACCCTGGGCGACGGCGGAAGGGGCGACTCGTTGGTGTTGAGCTTGACCCAGCCTTCGCCGTCGGGCGGCTGCTCGCCCGGGACGTACGGGTGGAATCCCTCGAGGGTCTTCCTCAGGACGCTTTTCGGCATTCGAGCAAGAACGTTTCTAGCGCTAACCGTGGGCTGACGTTCTGCTCGAGGTAGCCGAGCGTGTCGTAAGAGAGCTCCAGAAGGCGGGCCCACCGGCCCTGCTCGCGGCCGCGGCTCGCGAGCATGCGCCGTCGCAGCTCGATCTGCCAGCTCGCGATCGCGAACACCGCCGGGTCCTCCTCGTCGCCCTCGCTGCGTCGCCATCCCATCTGCTCGGCATCGAGCTGCGCCGCGACGTGCAGCGGGACGTCGGCGGGCGCGCCGAAGATCTCCTCGAGACGGCGCGTCCAGGCGTGGTGCAGCTCGATGACGCTCTCGTCCTTTGCGCGCCGCACCGCCCAGCCGGGACGTCCGCTGGACAGCTCCGCGAGCAGCTTGGCGCGGCGACCTTCGACCCCCAGCTTCGTCAGGAGCTTCTCGATGTCGGGCGCGGGGACCGGGTGGAAGAAGACGCGTTGGCATCGCGAGACCACGGTTGGCAGCACCACGAACGGGTTGAGGCTGGGGGAGGTCAGGACGATGACCCGGTGGGGGTGCGGCTCCTCGAGCGTCTTGAGGAGGACGCCCTGCGACTCGTCGCGCAGCCGGCCGACATTCGTCACCAGAGCGGCGCGATACGCGCCGATCGCGGGCTTCAAGTTCAGGAAATGCTGCAGGCTCAGCTCGTGGAACTCGGGCGGCTTGTCGGGGATGAGGCGAATCTCGTTGACATGGATGATCTTGTTGCGGTCGTCCTCCCAGTAGTCGGGATTGCGGGTCAGCGGCGCCTCCGGTAAAAGCGCGGACGCGAGCGCCCGCGCCGCGGTTGCCTTGCCCAGCCCCGCTTCGCCGACGAAGAGGTAGGCGTGAGCCAGCCGCCCGGTGGAGAGCTGGGCGCGCAGCTGCGTCAGCGCCTGCGAATGACCGACGATCGCTTCGAACGGGTCCCGGAGAAGGGGATCCTTCAACGGGCCTCGCCCGCCGCATGCCGTGCCTTCGCCTGCTCGCGCTCGCGCTCGAGCCTCTGCGCCCGGCCCTGCAGCCAGACCTCACGGATCCGCTGCAGCGCGGTGATGTTGGTCACGATCGCAAGCAGGAATACGACCCCGTAGAGAACCGGGCCGCCGATGATCAGGCCGATCACCGTCACGACCACGCGCTCGGGCCTCTGGAACAACCCGGATTTGCATGTGAAACCGAGGCTCTGCGCGCGTGCGCGCACGTAGCTGACGAGGAAGGACCCCGCAAGCGCCGCGAGCGTCGCGAGCACGAGCCACCGCTGCAGGGGACCGTCGACGGTGACGAAGTACGCCGCCAGGCCGAGGTAGACCGCGCCCTCCGAGTAGCGGTCGAGGGTGGAGTCGAGGAACGCACCGTACGGATAGGCGGCCCTGGTCGTGCGCGCCAGGGCGCCGTCGACGATGTCGCACGTCCCGGCGAAGATCAGCACGATTCCTGCCCACCGCAGCTGGCCGAACGCGACCAAGCCGGACGCGAAGAATGTGAGCGCGAGGCCCACGATCGTGACCTGGTTCGGGGTCAGAGGCGTGCGTCCGAGCGCGGCGATCAGCGCTTCCGCGTGGCGGCGGACCCAGGCCTCAAACCGCGTGGTGAACACCCGACACCTCCAGTGCTCTGGCCGGCGCGGCGGCAAAAGCCTTGCGCGCTTCGCTGTAAATGTCGACCACCTCGGACACGACGTTTTCCCACGAGTAGCGCCGCACCTTCTGCAGCGCGTACTCCGACATGCGCATGCGCAGCTCTGGGTCGCGGGCGAGGATGACGAGCGACGCGGCGAGCTCGCGCCAGTTCTTCGGCTGCACCGTGACGCTGTCGCGGCCCGGCTCCAGCACCGACATGTAGCCCGGAACCTCGGTCGCGATCACCGGCAGGCCGGAGGCCAGGGCCTCCAGCAGCACTATGCCGAAGCTCTCAGCGCCCGTTGCGGGTGCGCAGAAGATGTCGGCGCTGCAGTAGTAGCGAGGCTTGACCGAGTCGGGCACGAATCCCGCCATCACCACGTCCGGCAGGCGATGCCGCGCGATGTACGACTCCACCCGTCCGCGCAGCGGGCCGTCGCCGACGATGATCAGGCGGCTGCGTGGAATGCGCGGCTTCATCGCACGGTAGGCGCGCAGCAGGTCGCCAAGGCCCTTGCGCTTTTCGAGGCGGCCGACGAAAAGGATGTTGAGCTTGTCGTCCCGCAGATGACGGATGGGGGCCTGGCCCGGGTGATAGAAGTTGACGTCGATCCCGTTGGGGATCACGCGCAGCGGGTAGTCGGGGAAGTAGCGGTTCACGAAGGCGCGTGCGGGCTCGCTGACCGCGATGCCTCGGTGGAGATGACCGAGGTATGGCTGCAGCAGCGGGCGGCCGTAGTAGTAGCCGATGTTGGAGTGCGCGAACGCGTGGAAGGTGCCGACGTTCGCGGTCGCCGACATCCGCAGCATCGTCATCGGCAGCGCGGGCATCAGGGGCTCGTGGAAGTGAAGGACATCGAACCGCTCCTCGGCGATGATCGCCGCGACGCGATTCGCGAGGTGGAAGCTCAGCGTGATCCGAGCGACCGAGTCGTTGACGGGGATGGCGATCGGCGTGCCGATCCGGTAGAACCGCGCGCTGTTGAAGTCGACGTCGGCGCGGCTGGAGGGCGCGAAGACGCGCGTATCGTGGCCGAGGCCCTGCAGACGAACCGCCAGGTTGCGGACGTGGTCGTTGACGCCGCCCGGCGAGGCGAAGTCGTAAGGCGAGACCAATCCGATTCTCATCTGAAGACTCCGCGGTGTTCGTAGGCCGGGTTCATCCCGGCCGTCACCAGACGTGTACCACCGGACGCCACCCAATCGTCGTGTGTGGAAAGGGGGGTCCGTGGGGGGATCTTGATCCCCCCACGAATTGTTTTCATTGCGCCCCTGACCAGATCCGGTGCGGAACGTGCCACTGCTCCGGGTGTCGCTGGATGAACCGCTCGATGTGGCGCAGCAGCTCCTCCGTGGTGCGCACCTGATCGGCCCGCACGTTGCCGGTGGACCTGGCGATCACGAGGGGCGCGCATTCGATCTGAAACGTATCGTCCGGGAGGCGGAAGACGCAAACCGGAAACAGCGGCGTGCCGATCCGCAGGGCGATGGCCGCGGGGCCGAGCGGGACGGGCGCCAGCTTGCCCAAGAACGGCATCAGGTAACCGGTTCCCGTGATGTCGCGGTCGATCGCGGTGATCACGATCTCCTGCTCGCGGAGCGCCTGCAGCACCTTGCGGATGCCGCCGTGGTCGAGCGGAAGAACGCTGATCCCCAGACGCGCGCGTGTGTCGCGATACCACTCGAGGAGCGCCCGCGGCTCGAGCTCCTCCGCGAACAGGCTGACTGGGGCCTGCGTCGCCGACCAGATCGCGGCCGCCTCCTCGTACGAACCCATGTGGCAGGACACGACGAGGACTCCTTTGCCGATCGCGCGCGCCTCCTCGAGGTATTGAAGGCAACCGTCGACCTTCAGCCTCGCCCCCATGTTCTCCACCCGCTCGCGCGGCAGCTGCATGAGGTCCGCGTAAGCCTTGGCGTGGTTGCGGAAGTTCTGCCAGGACGTACGGCGAAGCGCCTCCGGATCGTCCTTCAGCTCGGGACACGCCGTCTGCAGGTTGAACTCGAGTCTCGGGCGCGCCAGCGGCGAGAACCACCACGCGAACCTGGCGGCCACGACAGCCAGCGCGTACGCCCACGCGCGCGGCAGGCGCTCCATCACCGACTGGACGATCAGGAAGCCGCGAAACGTCCACTCGCCCATCCCTCAGCGGTCGAACATCCGCCGAAATGCATACCACTGATCTGGTCTTTCGCGGATGAAGCCCTCGAACCGCTCGACCACGCGCTGCATCAAGCCTTCCCTGGTCTCGTCAGCGGCTATCTGGATCGGCGAATCCAGGTGCACGTGGTAGTGGCCGTGCGACGTCGCATACGGCGCGGCTGTAATCACGGCAGACCCATTCTTCAGCGCCAGCGCGGCCGGGCCGCCGGGGACGATCGCCCGGCGACCGAAGAATCGGACCGGAACGCCGGGTCCTTGCTCGAGGTCGCACACCAGGGCGATGACCCCGTTGTCGTGCAGCGCCTCGTTGAGGGTCCGCACCGCCGAGCGCCCGAGGCCGACGACCTTCAAGCCGAACCTCTCACGCGTGTTCACGACCGCGTCGTTGAGGGAGCCGGGGAACTTCTCGGCGACGGCCCACACCTTGTACCCGAGCGACGCGGCGTACGAACCGGCCATGTCCCAAGAGCCCATGTGGGGGACGGCCATGATGGCCCCGCGGCCGCGCGCGAGGGCTGCGTCGAGATGTTCACGACCGTCGTACGACATCCGCGTCCCGAGCTCCTCCGGCGAGAGGCTGCCGAGGAGCAGGAAGTCCATCAGCATCCGGCCGTAGTTCTGGAACGCGCGCCGCGCGACACGTGCAACCCGGGGATCACCCGGGTCGGTGCCGAGCACCGCGGCGTAGTTGTCCAGCGCGGCACGGCGCTGGGCTGCGCTCAGCAGGAACCACGCCGAACCGCCCGGGGCGGCGGCCGCATACCGCACGCCGGGCGGAACGGCGCGCAGGATCCGCGCGCCGACCCGGTAGCTACCTGCGAGCAGCTGCGGCCGGCTTGGTGCGGGGAGCGCGACGCTCGCGCTGGCCGTTGACGCCCGGCTTGTCACCCTCGATGAACTCCTCCACCAACCGCTTTGCCTCGTTGTCGGTGTACTGGACCGGCGGCGACTTCATGAAGTAGGAGCTCGGCGCTTCAAGCGCTCCGCCGATGCCGCGGTCGAGCGCCAGTTTGGCGCACCGCACGGCGTCGATCACGATGCCCGCCGAGTTGGGAGAGTCGACGACCTCGAGCTTGAGCTCGACGTTGAGCGGCACATCGCCGAACGAGCGTCCCTCGAGCCGGATGTATGCCCACTTGCGGTCGTTCAACCAGGGCACGTAGTCGGAGGGGCCGATGTGCACGTTGTCGGCGCCGATGTCGTGGTCGAGCTGCGAGGTGACCGACCGCGTCTTGGAGATCTTCTTCGACATCAAGCGCTCGCGCTCGAGCATATTGAGGAAGTCCGTGTTGCCGCCGAAGTTGAGCTGGTAGGTGCGCTCGAGCTTCACGCCACGGTCCTGGAAGAGCCGCGTGAGCACCCGGTGGATGATGGTGGCGCCGACCTGCGACTTGATGTCGTCGCCGATGATCGGCAGGTTCCTGTCCTCGAAGCGCTTCTGCCAGTACGGCTCGCGCGCGATGAAGATGGGGATGCAGTTGACGAATCCCACGCCCGCGGCGAGCGCCTGCTCGACGTACCACTTGGTGGCCTCTTCGGAGCCAACGGGCAGGTAGCTCACCAGGACATCGGCCCTGGTCTTCTTGAGGATGCCGACCACGTCGGACGTTTGGCCTGGAGCCTTCTGCACGACGTCGGAGAGGTACTTGCCGATGCCGTCGTGGGTCATGCCGCGCATCACCTTGACGCCTGAGCGCGGCACGTCGGAGAACTTCACGGTGTTGTTGGGCTTGGTGAAGATCGCGTCCGCGAGGTCGAGACCGACCTTGTTCTTGTCGATGTCGAACGCGGCGACGAACTCGATGTCGCGGATGTGGTAGCCGCCGAGGTCGACATGCATGAGGCCCGGGACCGACTCCTTGGTCGATGCGTCGCGGTAGTAGTGCACGCCTTGCACCAGCGCGGAGGCGCAGTTGCCCACGCCGACGATGGCGACGCGGACTTTCTTGTCCTTCTTCACTCCGCCGTTTCTTTGACCGTTCCTGTGATTGGCGCTCATGCGCCCACCTCCTCACGAACTTTCGGTTTTGATACCTGTGGCAACCCCAGCATCTCTTCGAGGCGCTCGCGGTTGCGCCTGATGTTCTCCACGTCGAGCGAGCACCAGACCTGGCGCCCGTCGCGACGGACCCGGACGACCCCGCCCAATCGCAGCATGCGCACGTGCCAGGAGATCCGCGGCTGGCTCATGCGCATGTGCTCGGCGAGCTCGCTGACGTTGACCTCGCCCATCTCCCCCAGGTGCTGCAGGATGCGCAGGCGGGTGGGGTTGGCGAAGCCCAGGAAATGATCGGAAAGCTCGTTGCGCGGGCTCTGGAGAAACATAAAGTTTGCTTTATGTCTGAGTATACATAAAGCAAGGTTTATATAAGGTTCCTTGATCTGTCTCAGGCCCTGCGGACGAGGTCGAGGAACTCAGAGCGCGTTCGCGCGTCGCGCCGGAACGTACCCAGCATGCAGGAGGTGATCATCCGGCCGCCTGGCGTCTCCACCCCACGCATCTCCATGCACAGGTGGCGAGCTTCGACCACGACACCGACGCCGCGGGGCGCCAGCGCCGCGTTCAGGGCCTCAGCGACCTGGTTCGTCAGCTGCTCCTGGATCTGGAGGCGATGCGAGAAGACCTCGACCAACCGGGGGATCTTGCTCAGGCCGATGACCTTCCCCTTCGGCAGGTAGCCGACGTGGACATGGCCGAAGAACGGAAGCATGTGGTGCTCGCAAAGGGAGTAGAAGGGGATGTCCTTGACCAGGACCATCTCGTCGTAGTCCTGGTCGAAGATCGCGTCGGCGATCACGTCCTCCGGCTTGACCTTGTAGCCGTCGGTCAGCTCGCGGAGAGCGCGGGAGACGCGGTCGGGCGTCGAGCGCAGGCCCTGCCGGCGCGGGTTCTCGCCGAGCTCGATGAGAAGCGAGTCGATGAGCTCCGCGATCGGGTCTCCGGGCTTGGGATTGGGTCTAGCCATCAGTGCGACAACAATTTACGTGGTGGATGCCGTCGTCGCAGCGCAGGTGCTGTCCGAGATCGGTTACCTCCTGCGGCAGCAGGAAAAGGAGCGCTACCGCGCCAGGGCGTTCTCAGCCGCGGCGTGGGCCGTCGCGCTCGAGCGGCCGGACCTGGACAAGCTCGCCCGGACCGACTCCCTTACCTCGATAGAGGGCGTCGGCGAGGGCATCGCGCGAGTGCTCAAAGACCTGATCGAGACCGGCGACAGCCGCTATCTCAACCGGCTGCGTGAGCAGATGCTCCAGCCCGCGCGCGACGACGAGACCGCCCTCGACTTCCAACGCTACCGGGGCGACATCCACTCCCATACGGACTGGAGCGACGGGCGCGCGACGATGCTCGAGATGGCCAGGGGAGCGCAGGCCCTCGGCTACAGCTATCTCGGCATCACCGATCACTCTCCGCGTATCACGGTCGTCCACGGCCTCGACGCGGAGCGCCTGCTGGCCCAGTCTCAGCAGATGGCCGAGGTCCAGAAGCAGGTGGAGGGCGTGACGCTGCTCCAGGGCATCGAGGTCGACATCCTGGAGGACGGCGCGCTCGACCTGCCCGACGCCGTGCTCGAGATCCTCGACATCGTCATCGCGTCGCCCCACGTGAAGCTGCGCCAGGAGCCGAGCGCGATGACCGAGCGGATGATGCGCGCGGTGTCGCATCCGCACGTCGATGTGATCGGCCACCCGACCGGGCGCCGTCCTGGTTCGCGTGAAGGCGCGACCTACGACTTCGAGGCGGTGTTCAGGGAGGCCGCGAAACACCGCGTCATGCTCGAGATCGACTGCGACCCGGCGCGCATGGACCTGTCGCCGGAGATGGCGCGCATGGCGCTCGAGCTTGGATGCGACTTCACCGTCGACGCCGACGCGCACGCGCCAGCAGAGTTCGCGTATGTGCCGATGGGGATATGGATGGCGCGACGCGCGGGGATCCCGGAGGACCGCATCCTCAACTTCAAGACCGCCGACGAACTTACGATGGCCCTTGGTCAGAAGAAGTGACGCAGCTTGGGATCATGATCGAGGGCCAGGAAGGCCTCAACTGGGAGCGGTGGCGCCGCATATGCTCGGACGCCGACACGCTGGGTTTTGCTTCGCTGCGCCGCAGCGACCACCTCATCTCCCTGATGAACGCACCGGAGCGGGACTGCATCGAATGCTGGACGTCGCTTGCCCTCGCCGCGGAATGGACGAAGCGAATCGAGATCGGTCCGATGGTCACGCCGATGACGTTTCGATTTCCGGGTGTTCTCGCAAAGCAGGCGGCGGCGGTGGACGCGCTTTCGGGCGGCAGGCTGCTCCTCGGCGTGGGCGCGGGATGGAACGTCAACGAGCACCAACTGTTCGACATCCCCTTTTACACGGAACGCGGGCGGTTCGACCTGCTCGAATCGGGGATCAAGAAGATGCGCGAGATCTGGGACTCGACCAACCCGAAGCCGGCACGCAATCCCATCCCTCTGCTGATCGGCGGAAAGGGCTCGAAACGCACGCTTCCGCTCGTCGCGCGTGAAGCGGCAGAGTGGAATCACTCGACCCTCAACCCGGATGCGTTTCGCGATCGTGTCGCGGTGCTGGACCAGTGCTGCCGCGACGCCGGCCGTGACCCCAAGACGATCAAGCGGTCGGTGATGACCAGCTACATCGTCGGCCGAGACAGATCGGAGCTGAAGGAACGCGCGGCCCAGGTGAGCGCGATCATCCCAGCGCTCGAGGCGATGACGCCGGACCAGGTCCTCGAGAACCGCAAGGACGCGTGGTTCGTGGGCACGCCGGCCGAGATCGCGGAGCGGATGCGGGAGATCAGTCGGCTGGGCGTCGACCTTTTCATGCTCCAGCACTTCTTGCTCGACGACAGCGATGCGCTCCGCCTGCTGGCGGACGAGGTGATGCCGGCGGTCGCCTAGACCAGCCGGCCGCTCGCGATCAGCTGGTTTTTGAGCTCCTGCCGCGCAGTGACCTGTCGGATGACCATCACGCAAAGCGCGGCAGCGGCGATCTGACCGATCGCGCCGACCACGTCGAGCACCACGGCGATTCCACCGCTCATGCGCGAGGCGATGTTCAGGACGTAGCCGCCGATCAACCAGGCCGCCCACCAGCCCACCATCAAGCGCGGTGCACGCAGCGTCCGGCGGGTGCCCTGGTCGATCCAGCGCCGCGATGCGTCGGCCCCGCGCCAGGCGTCGAGAACGCTCCACAGCGGATGCACGAACCAGACGAATGGGACGAAGCAGTAGACGACCGCGCGCGCAGGAGACCATCGGGGGTCGGGCGAGCCGAGCGCGGGCATGTTGCGCACCACGCGGTGGAGCCACATGCAGAAGAAGACGATCGCGCCGATCAGCGTGCCCAGCCAGACGATGAGGGCGACCAGCGACAGGAGCCCGATGATGATGCTCTGCGTGTCGTCCGGGTTGGGAATCAGGTCGATCGTCAGGCTCGCGGTGGCCAGGAGCACGATGCCGGCGATGTTGGACAGCACGAGGATCGAGGCAATTCCGGCACGGGGCCGGGCCGGCTCATAGGGCGCCGCGGCGGGTGGGGCCGCCATCGGACGGTACGGGTTGGACACCCACTGGGTGCCGTTCCACATCCAGTACCCGTCGGGTGAGAACTGGCCCGTCTGCTGCTGCACGGCGCGACCTTAATGTATGGGCGTGGATTTCGAGCTGAGTCAGTCGGAAAGAGCGTTCAGGGACGAGGTCCGCGGCTGGCTGAAGGCCAACAAGCCGCCCGACGACGGCGCGGCCGACATGAAGACCTTCATCGAGAACCGCCGTGCCTGGCAGAAGAAGCTCTACGAGGCCGGCTACGTCGGGATGACCTGGCCCGAGGAGTACGGCGGCCGCGGCCGCAGCTTCATGGACCAGCTCATCTTCAACGACGAGATGATCCTGGCCCACGCCCCCGAACCGATCAACGTGATCGGCCTGGGCATGGGCGGTCCGGTCGTGATCGCGCATGGGACCGAAGAGCAGAAGCGGCGCTACCTGGCCCCGCTGCTTTCGGGCGAAGAGATCTGGTGCCAGGGATTCAGCGAGCCCAATGCCGGCAGCGACCTATCAGGCCTGCAGACGCGCGCGGAGGACAAGGGCGACCACTACCTCGTCAACGGCCAGAAGGTGTGGACGACCCTGGCGCACGTCGCAAAGTGGTGCATGCTCGTCGCCCGCGAGCGAAAGGAGTCGAACCCGCGCGATGGGCTCACCTACCTGATCGTCGACATGGAGAGCCCCGGCATCGAAGTGAGGCCGCTCGTCCAGATCACCGGCGATGCGGAGTTCAACGAGATCTTCTTCAAGGATGTCGTCGTCCCGAAAGCGCAGATCCTCGGCGAGGCGGGAAACGGTTGGGCCGTCGCGATGACGACCCTGCTCCACGAAAGGGGGACGCTGGGGCTTGCCCTCGCCACCCGCGCCCAGATCACGGCGTCCGAGCTCGCGGAGCGGGCGCGGAGGCTCGGCCGCGGCTCGGATCCGCTCGTGCGCCAGAGGGTCGCGCAGCACACCATCGAGGCTCGAGCGCTCCAGCTGAACGGCTATCGGGCCGTCACCGCCGTCAAGCGAAATGGCATCCCCGGGCCGGAGGGTTCCATCCTGAAGCTCATGTGGTCCGAGCTCAACCAGCGCATGAGTGAGACGGCCATGGACGTTGGCGGACCGGGCTCGCAGGTCGGTGATGGCGACGGCTGGAAGTACCAGTTCCTGCGCGCCCGCGCGAACACCATCGAGGCGGGAACGTCTGAGGTGCTGCGCAACATCCTGGCCGAACGCGTCCTCGGCCTTCCGAGGAGCCGCTGAAGAGGCTCTGATCCGGGAGCTGCCCGAGCTTCCCGCCCACGACTCGACCACCGCCACGACCTAGACTCTCGGTTCGTGGATTTCGCTTTCTCCGAGGAGCAGGAGATGCTCCGCCGCTCCGCGCGCGAGTTTCTCGCCAAGGAGTGCAGCCCCAAGGTCGTCCGCCGGCTGATGGAGAGCGAGGACGGCTACGACGCGACCCTCTGGAAGAAGATCGCCGACCTCGGTTGGACCGCGCTCGGGATACCCGAGCAGTATGGCGGGGTCGGCACGTTCCTCGACCTCGTGGTGGTACTCGAAGAGGCCGGCCGTGCGCTGCTGCCAGGACCGTTCTTCTCGACCATGGGCCTCGCGGTGCCCGTCCTTCTCGAAGCGGGCACAGAACCGCAGAAGAAGGAAGTGCTCGGCGCCATCGCCCAGGGATCGGCCCGCGCGACCCTGGCCTTCACCGAACCGACGGGACGCTGGGACGCGGACGGTGTCGCACTCAAAGCCACGCAGTCAGGCGGAGGATGGCGCCTCGACGGCGTGAAGACCTTCGTGCCGGACGCGCACACGGCCGATTACATCGCGGTGGTGGCCAGGAGCCGCGGCGGGGGTGAGGAGGGCCTGACGCTCTTCCTCATCGATGGCCGGCCCAAGGGCATGACCATCAAACCCCTCGAGACCATGGACATGACGCGCCGCTGGTGCGAGGTCAGGTTCGACGGTGTTCAGCTCGCCGCGGACGCAGTGATGGGCGCGCCCGACAAGGCGTGGCCGGCGCTGAAACGCGCCCTCGAGTGGGCGACCGCGGCGCTGTGCGCGGAGATGGTCGGCGGCGTGCAGAAGGTGCTCGAGACGTCAACCGAGTACGCGAAGACTCGCCACCAGTTCGGCAAACCGATTGGCATCTACCAGGCGGTGTCGCACAAGATCGCGGACATGCTGGTGCTCTCGGAGAGCGGCCGGTCCGCCACGTACTACGCGGCCTGGGCCGTCGAGGCGGACGCACCCGACCGCTCGCTTGCGGCGTCGATGGCGAAGGCTTACGTCTCGGATGCTTACCGAAAGGTGGCGGGCGATGGGATCCAGGTGCACGGTGGGATAGGTTTCACCTGGGAGCACGACATGCATCTCTACTTCAAGCGAGCGAAGTCTTCCGAGGTGACCCTCGGCGACGCGACGTACCACCGCGAGCTCGTCGCGCAAGCCCTCGACCTGTAGCGGTGCCACCGGCTGAGTACGACGCGCTGATCGTCGGCGCGAGGGTGGCGGGGTCCAGCCTGGCGATCCGGCTCGCGCAGCGCGGTCGCAAGGTGCTGATGGTCGACCGGGACAGCTTCCCGAGCGACACGATCTCGACTCACGGGCTCAATTTTCTGGCGGTCGAATCGCTTCGCCGGCTAGGCGTGCTGGAAAGGATCGAAGCGGCCGGATTCCAGCGCATGCACCGACACCGGACATGGTTGGGCGACGTCTTCGTCGAGGCCCCGGCAGGCCCGCCCGGCGCCTACACGCTCGCGCCCCGCCGGATCGTGCTCGACCAGATCCTCATCGAGCGGGCGCTCGAGTGCGGGGTGGAGTTCATCGAGAGGGCGCGGGTCGACGGCCTGCTGATGCAGAGCGGCACCGTGGTGGGCGCGAAGATCCAACGGATCGGCGGCGATGC
>DASZJK010000164.1:0-3811 GCA_035948155.1 Candidatus Dormiibacterota bacterium | reverse complement strand
CAAAACAAATTTGACATGGGCACATGTCGCCTACCCCCGAGACGCCGACCCGGTCAGCGTTTGATCGGTTGGACTGTCGCTCTGTAGCAGCCGTCCAACCCTGTCGAACGACCAGACCGCGCTCTTCTTGCGTTGTTATTTGTTCGTCCCCCGCGGGCGAACATCAGCGGTCTATGCAATTACTAACCCATATGGGCCCTAGGTTGCAAGTCCTAGGACCGAACTTTTACACAATGAGCAACGTCCCGACGCACCTGAGACCGCAGGCCTAACGACACCGGGACACTCCAATCATGCGTCCCGAAAGCGATCGGGACAGCGCATCTCGCGATGCCGTCCTTCACTAATGGCAACGCGCGCATCTTCGCCTACGCTCGTCACGTTCTCATGCAGCGTGGAGTCAACGGTGCCGATTTGAAAGTTCGAACAGGCTGCATCTAGGGCCATGGCGCTGCAGGACGTTGCACGTCGACTGTTGCTGGGTCACTGGATTGTGATTGCCGGTTTCATCGTTGTATGCGCGGCTGCGGTCACGGTCTTTCAGCTGAGTCAACCGGCGACATACACCGCCTCGACTCGTCTCGTGCTGGATGCACCGGCGCCGACATCGCTGACGGAAGCGACTGCAGTTTCTGACGGAGCGAAGGCGATCGTCACGAGTCCCTCGCACGTTACGGCCGCGCTCAAGACCGCCGGTGTCGTGCGCGATCCGGTCGAGGTGATTCGCAACACCACCGTCGCGCCGCAGGGCACCTCGGGTGTTCTGCAGCTGTCGGTCCAGGATTCTTCGCCGGTCGCGGCGGCCGCCATCGCAAACGCGTTGACCGATGACCTCATCGCGACGCGTCTCGCGGTCAGCCCCGCGGCACAGCGGCAGACGCTCGACACTCGCATCACCGCGACCCTCGATCAGATAGCGACCCTGGACCAGAAGATCGCCGCCCTCGACGATCAGCTTCAGGCGCTGCAGGTCGACGCGGCCGATGCACAGACCGTCGCGGTGCGAGCCCAGATCCTCGCCGACCAGATAACGGCGGACAGCAGCGAGCGATCCGCGCTGACCCAGCAGGAGCTGCAGCTGGAGGCCGAGCGCAACAGTCTGCTGGCGAGCAGCTCTGTGCCGATTCCGACGATCATCGAGCGCGCAAGCCCGCCCGCTCATCCGGATCCGTCGCGACTTCCGATCGAGCTCGGGCTCGCCCTGGTGATCGGTCTCATCTTGGGCCTCGCGACCTCTGCGATCCTCGAGATCTTCGGTCCTTCGCTCGGCAGCGGCGAAGCCATCGCCAGCACCCTCGAGTCGCCGGTGCTCGGCTGGCTGTCCGAACCCACCTCGAGCCTGCGCGACCGGCTCGCGCTCGCGGCCAGCGCCGCCGGCGTTGGAGCGATCGAGCTGATCGGGGTGGGCAACGTTCCCAACCTTTCGTCTCTGGCGCGCGACCTCGAAGGGCCGCCGCAGGCGGAAGGAAAAGGACTGCTCGTCTTCGCGGCCGAGAACGCGCCGCCCGCCTACCGCAGCGGCCTCGGCTCGCAGGCCTCGGGGTTTGTCCTGGTCACGCCCGAGCGGGTTCGCAAATCGGCCCTCGCACCGGTCAGAAACCTGCTGGCCATCGGCAACAGGCCACTGCTTGGAATCGTGGTCAAGGGCGCCGAGCGGCCGCCCGAGCCGATGGATGAGCCGAAGCCGCCGCGCAAGGCATCGCCCCGCCTGGCGGTCATTCGGCGCGAGACCGGGGACCCGCTTCAGGGCATGAGCCGCGAGGTCGCGTCCGACCTGTGGGGTGGCCGGTGAGGGCAGTCGAGGTCGCGTCCAGCGGCGGGCAGCGCATTCCATTCGCCCGGCCGGAGATCAGCCCCGAGGCGCAGGCGGCTTCGGCGCGCGTGCTTGCCTCCGGTTGGATCACCACCGGTCCGGAGGTCGTCGAGTTCGAGCGTGATTTCGCGCTCCTGGTCGACGTGGAGCACGCCATCGCCGTTTCCTCGTGCACCGCGGCGATCGAGATCTCCCTCCGCGCCCTGCGCCTCCCTGCAGGCGCAAAGGTCCTGACCTCCACGATGACGTTCTGCGGAGCGGTCCACGCCATCGTTCACGCCGGACTCGAGCCGGTCCTGGTCGACGTCAACCGGCACACCTTGATGCCCGACGCGCAGACCGTCGCTGACGCGGTTCGCCGCTCGGGGCCTGTCGACGCCATGGTCGTGATTCACTTCGCCGGCTATCCAGCTCCCGTGGAGGAGATGGCCGCCGCCGCCGGGCTGCCCGTGTCGCGCGTCGTCGAGGACGCCGCGCACGCGCTCGGGACGAAGGTTGGGTCGCGCTGGGTCGGCGGCATCTCGGCGGCCACCTGCTTCAGCTTCTACGCGACCAAGAACCTGCCCATCGGTGAGGGCGGAATGATCACCACGAACGACGCCGACCTCGCGTCGTACGCGCGCCAGGTCCGCATCCACGGCATGACCCACGACGCCTGGAAGCGGTACCTGCCGGGCTCCAACTGGCGCTACAGCGTCGCCGTGGCGGGGGTCAAGGCCAACATGACCGACGTCCAGGCGGCCATCGGGCGAGCGCAGCTGCAGCACTTCCCCGATTGGCAGGAACGCCGCCGGGGACTTGCTCGCGAGTTCGACGAGCTCGCCTCGCAGATCGACGGTCTCGTGACCCCGGCCTGGCCCGTGGACGGCACCCACGCGTGGCACCTCTACGTCGCGCAGATCGAGCCTGAGTTCGGACTGAGCCGCGACGAGCTGTTCAGCGCGCTGTCGCTCCGCGGGATCGACTGCTCGGTGCATTTCATCCCCCTGCACCATCAGCCCTACTTCCAGGAGCTGCTTGCAGGACAGGGACCGCAGGAGTTTCCGGTGGCCGACTCGGTCTTCGAGCGCATCATCTCTCTTCCTTTCTATTCGGCGATGACCGACGACATGGTCGATCGCCTCTGGTTCGAGATCGCGGACATTCAGGCCGCCGCGCGCGAAGGCTCGACGCGCCCCGTCGCCCGCGAGGTCGGGTTCTGATGGCGCTCGAGATCGCAGCCAACCCGCTGTCGCAACCGATTGCGCCGCAGGCCGTGCGACGCGTCCGGCGCCAGGCGGGACTGCGCACGGTCATCATCGGCGCCGGCGAAGCGGGCAAGACCCTTGGCCGCGACCTCAAGCGAACGCCGGACTATGGGCTCCAGGTGATCGGCTTCATCGACGACGATCCAGACGCCAAGGGCGCGGCTGGAGCCCCCGTGCTCGGAACGATCGCCCAGCTGGAGGGAATCGCAGCGGCCTTCGCGGTCGACGTCGCCGTCGTCGCGATTCCATCGCTGAGCCCTCAGAGGATCCGCGCGCTGGCCCAGTCGGCGAGCGCGGCCGGAGTGAACGTGCGCTACCTGCCGTCGTTCGGCGCGGCGCTCGAGCGCGACGCGCGCATCAGCGACCTGCGTCGAATCCGGGTGGATCGCCTGCTGGGCAGGCAAGAGATGCACGTCGTGCGCACGGCCTCGCGCGCGGTGGTGGAAGGCAAGCGCGTCCTTGTCACCGGCGCCGGCGGGTCGATCGGTACCGAGCTGTGCCGGCAGATCAAATCATTCCGCCCCGCCGCGCTGTACCTCCTCGACCACGACGAGTCGAACCTGCACCGCCTGCAGATGGAGATCGACGGTAAGGCGCTTCTCGACAGCGATGAGCTCCTCATCGCGGACATCCGCGACGGAGAGCGCATCCGCCAGCTGTTCAATGACCTCAGGTTCGAGGTCGTGTTCCACGCGGCGGCGCACAAGCACCTGCCCTTGCTCGAGCGCCATCCGTGCGAAGCGATCAAGTC
>DASZJK010000163.1:0-4027 GCA_035948155.1 Candidatus Dormiibacterota bacterium | reverse complement strand
GCACCTCGGTCCCGGGCCTGTATTTCATGGGCGTCCACTTCCAGCGCAAGGCCCAGTCGGCGGTTCTGTACGGTGTGGGGGAGGACGCGCAGCTGGTGGCCGAGCACATCGTCGAGGAGCGCAGATGAGGATCGCCGTCGCGATGTCGGGCGGCGTCGACTCGTCCGTTGCTGCGGCGCTGCTGCAGGCGCAGGGTCATGACGTCGTCGGCGTCACGCTGCAGCAGTGGCCGCGAGACGACTCGGACGAAGCTGCGCGGCACGGCGGATGCTGCTCGCTGTCCGCAGTCGAAGATGCCCGCCGGGTGGCGAGCCTGCTCGACGTTCCTTACTACTGCTGGAACCTGGAGAGGGAGTTCGGCCAGCGGGTGATCGAGCCCTTCCACCGCGCATACCTCGAGGGTCGCACGCCGAACCCGTGCGTGCGATGCAATGCGTTCGTGCGTTTCGACCTGATGCTTGCGCGCGTTCGCGAGCTGGGCTTCGACCGCCTCGCGACCGGTCACTACGCGCGGGTCATCAATGGGCAGCTCCACGCGGCCGTCGATGAGGCGAAGGACCAGTCCTACATGCTGTACCACCTCGACCACGCCAGGCTCGCGCACATCGTGTTTCCGCTGGGCGGCATGACCAAGAGCGAGGTGCGGGAGCACGCGCGAGAGTTCGGCCTTCCCGTCGCCAACAAGGCCGAGAGCCAGGAGATCTGCTTCGTTCCGCGCGGAGAGACTGCGGCGTATCTGTCGAAGCGTTTGCCGGTGCGCGCAGGCTCAGTCGTCGATTCGGAGGGGCGCGAGCTGGGCACCCACCGGGGCACGGCGCTCTACACGGTGGGGCAGCGCAGCGGCTTCGGCGCCCTGGCCGAGCCCGGACCGTGGTACGTGCTGCGGGTGGACGCCCCCGGCAACCGGGTGGTGGTCGGCCGGCGCCAGGAGCTAGCCGTGCGCGAGGTTGGGCTCGAGGACGTGACGTTCATCGAAGGCAGGGTGAGCGACCCGTTGCGGTGCCAGGCGCGGCTGCGCTACCACTCGCCGGCGATCCCGGCGGTCTACAAGAAGAGCGCCCTGCGCGCGCCCGGCGCGAAGAGCGCCCTGGGCGCGCCCGGCGGAAGGGGCCGGCTCCTGCTCGATGAGCCGTTCTTTGGCGCCGCGCCGGGCCAGGCCGCCGTGCTTTACGACGGCACCCGAGTCCTGGGCGGGGGAACGATAACGGCTTAGGATTGGCTCGTGGGGGACGTGCGCGCCGTCATGTCCACGAAACTGCACACCGTCGAGCCGTCGGACACGGTCGGCGAGGCCGTGGCGGTGATGGCGCAGAACCGCATCGGCTCGGTTCTCGTGATGGAAGGGGACAGGCTGCTCGGCATCTTCACCGAGCGCGACACGGTGCGGGCGTTGTCGCTGTCGCACGACGCGCCGCGACACCAGATCGTGTCGTGGATGACGCCGGATCCGAAGACCGTCGACCCCGGCATGGACGCAGAGGAGGCTCTGCGCTTCATGCTCGATCACGGATTCCGTCACCTGCCCGTGGTCGTGGACGGAAAGCTGGTCGGAATCGTCTCGATGAGGGACCTCGTCGGGTAGGGCCGCGCTAAACTAGCGACCCCCGCTACAGCATCTATTCGACGCGCCCTTTTTTCGGCGCAAAGGATTTCGAACCCTTGGGTCTGTTGGCGCTCCGGCGCTACCTGCCGTACCTGCGGCCGTACGTGGGGCTGGTCGTGGTCTTCGCCGTGGCGCAGCTCGGCAGCCTTGCCGCGGCCGCGTCGATACCGAAGGTGATCCAGCTCATCATCGACGGGCCGATCACCCAGCACGACTTCGGCCACCTCATCCAGGTGAGCGGCATCCTGGTCCTTGTCGCAGGGCTCGAGTTCGTCCTGATCCTGCTGCGCCGCCACTTCTCCGGCGTCGCTGCATTCCACATGGAAACCGACCTGCGCAACGACTTCTACGCGCATCTCCAGAGCCTGCAGGTCTCGTTCCACGACAACTGGCAGTCGGGCCAGCTGCTGTCGCGCGCGGTCGCGGACATCAACACGGTTCGGCGGTTCGTGAGCTTTGGCCTGATCTGGTTCCTGCAGATCTTCGTGACGTTCGGGGTCGTGCTGATCCTGATGGCCCAGCTCGACTGGCAGCTCGCGCTGGTCGTTGTGCTGTGCATGATCCCGATCGCGATCGCGAGCCACATCTTTCATGACAAGTACAAGGTGATCGCGCGGCGGCTGCAGGACCTCACGGGCGACCTGACCACGACGATCGAAGAGATGGCGACGGGCGTGCGCATCATCAAGGCGTTCGGCCGCATGCCGCTTATGCAGCACCGCTTCGAGGAGCAGGCGCGCACCATCCGCGCGACGAGCTTGAAGGGCATCAAGGAGCGCGCCGAGCTGTGGAGCGAGATCAGCTTCCTGCCCAACCTGTCTCTTGCGGCTGTCCTCCTGCTCGGCGGCCTGAACGTGGTCGAGGGCAGGCTGACCATTGGCGGCCTGGTGGCCTTCATGAGCTACGTCTTCATGCTCACCTGGCCGATGGACGCGCTCGGCTGGGTGCTGTCGATGAGCGAGGAGTGCAAGACCGCGGTGCAGCGGTTGAACGAGGTGTTCGACTCGCGGCCCGAGATCTCGGACCGGCCCACGGCCACGCCGCTCGAGCACAGCCGCGGCCGCCTCGAGTTCCGCGGCGTGGGCTTCAAGTACCCGAAGTCCGACGAGTGGATCCTGCGCGACCTGAGCCTCGTGATCGAGCCGGGCGAGACGGTCGGCCTCGTCGGCCGGACAGGAAGCGGCAAGACGTCGCTGGCGTACCTGGCGCCGCGCCTCTACGACGTGAGCGAGGGCAGCGTGCTGCTCGATGGAATCGACGTGCGCGACATCCGTCTGCGATCGCTGCGGTCGTTCATCGGGTTCGCGTTCGAGGAGCCGATCCTCTTCTCCGCGTCGGTGCACGAGAACCTGGTGATGGGGCGGCCGATCGACTCGGACGAGGAGCTGAAGCGCGCGATCGAGGTCGCGCAGGCGCAGTTCGTCTGGGACCTGCCGTGGGGGCTGGAGACGCGGGTGGGCGAGCAGGGGTACACGCTGTCCGGCGGCCAGCGGCAGCGGCTTGCGCTCGCCCGCGCGGTCCTTGGTTCGCCGCCGGTGCTCGTCCTGGACGACCCGCTTTCGTCGGTCGACGTGCACACGGAGGCCGTGATCGAGGGGGCGCTCGCGCACGTGCTCGAAGGCGTGACGGGACTGCTGGTCGTCCACCGGCCGTCGACGCTGGCGCTGGCGGACCGGGTGGCCCTGATCGACGGAGGCACGATCGCCGCGACCGGCACTCACACCGAGCTGATGCGCACCAACTCGCTCTATCGCGCCTTGCTCTCTCAGGAGTACGAGGAGGCGCTCGCGTGAGCACGGCCACCGCGCAGCAGCCAGACCGCTGGCGAGGAGTCGCGGCCGAGGAGGTCGACGAGTTCTCGGCCTCGGTCGCGGGCCTGCTGCGCCGGCGCAGCCGCCTCCTGCTGGCGAACCTCGCGCGCCCCTACGCGCGCCAGGTCGCGCTGGCGGTGCTGCTGATCGCGATCCGGTCGGCCGCGTACCTGTCGCTGCCCTACCTGGTCGGGCTGGGCATCGACAAAGGAATCAGGCCCGGCGCGCATGGAAACCTGAACGCGCTGGTCGAGATCGTGGGCGTGCTCCTGGTCGCTCTGCTTGTCAACGCGCTGGCGAACTACGCGTTCCTTCGCGTGTCCGGCCGCATCGGCGCGGACATCCTGTTCGACCTCCGCCGGATGCTGTTCGCGCATGTGCAGGAGCTGTCGCTGTCGTTCTACGAGCGCTACACGTCCGGGCGCATCATCTCGCGCCTCACATCGGACATCGACGCGTTGAACGAGCTGCTTGCCACCGGGCTCACCTCGGTGATCACCTCCCTGATCTCGGTGGTGGCCATCTCGGCCATCCTCCTGCGCCTCGACCTTCGCCTGGGGCTCGCGACCATCGTCGTGATGCCGCTCGTGCTCGCCCTGACCGCATGGTTCCG